>JBKPAM010000128.1:0-11639 GCA_046726435.1 Actinomycetota bacterium | reverse complement strand
CGCCCGCAGAGCGCCCGTAGCGTTGGCCCGACCGGTCGCCGTCGCCGTCACGGGCGGGATCGGAGCCGGGAAGAGCGAGGCTCTCGCCGCCTTCGGGCGCCACGGCGCCGAGACGATCTCCAGCGACGAGATCGTCCACCGACTGCTGCGCGACGACCCCGAGGTGCGGCGCGCGCTGCTCGAACGCTTCGGGAGGCGGATCCTCGGCGAGGACGACGAGATCGACCGTTCGGCGATCGCCGAGATCGTCTTCGCCGACCGCGAAGCGCTCGACTGGCTCGAAGGCCTTTTGCACCCGCTCGTCGTAGAGGAGTACATGCGATGGCGGGAGGAGCTCGCCCAGCTCCCGATTCCACCCGCGGTCTCCGCGACCGAGGTGCCGCTCCTCTACGAGGTCGGCGGCCAGGACCGCTTCGACGCGGTGGTGGTCGTGACCGCGCCGCCGGAGCTCCGGGCGCAGCGCAGCGAGGTGCCGGCCGACCAGCGTGAGCCCAGGCTCCTGCCGGACTCCGTCAAGGTCGCGCAGGCGGACTTCTCCTACGTGAACGACGGCTCGCTGGAGGAGCTCGACGCTTTCGTCGCGGAGGTGGTAAAGGAGCTCAGCCGGTGAAGAAGGTGCTCGCACTGCTGCTCGTAGCCGCGGCGCTCGGGGCGGCCTTCGCGTACGTCAACTCGACGGAGCCCGCCTGGTACGTGCGGCTGCGCTACCCGCTCAGCTACCAGGCGATCGTCCGCGGCCACGCCCGCAACTACGACCTCGATCCGGCGCTGCTCGCGGGCGTGATCTACCAGGAGAGCAAGTTCAACGCACACGCGCGCTCGAGCTCCGGCGCGATCGGCCTGATGCAGCTGCTGCCGACGACCGCGGAGGGGATCGCCGTCCACACCGGCGGCTCACGCTTCCGGGTCTCGGACCTCGACAACCCCGAGATCAACGTTCGCTACGGCGCGTGGTACCTGCGGCACCTGCTGGACAAGTACGGAGACGAGCGCATGGCCCTGGCCGCCTACAACGCGGGCCAGGAGAACGTCGACACCTGGAGGAGGGAGGGGAAGGGGATCGCGTTCGGCGAGACGCGGCACTACGTGAAGCGGGTTGAGCACCTGAAGACGCTCTACCGCCGCGGCTACAAGGCCGAGCTGTACGAAAACAGTCGCTCTGGGGCGGGCGCGAACGCCTTGGTCAAGCTGATTTCACATTGATGCTTGACAGACTGCATTAGTGATGTCATAGTGATGTCGCAATGCAGCTACAGCGATTCGTCGATGCGCTGAAGGCCGACCTCTCGGCGGTCGCGGAGCTGGGCGACGAGTCGACGGCCGACGCGGCCGGCCGGCTCGTCATCTCGCTCCAGGCCTCTGTCGGCCTGCGTCTCCTCGACGCCCTCTCGGAGGCCGTGCTCGAGCTGAACGAGCGGCTTCCTTCGGGCCACGTCGAGGTGCGGCTCGCCGGGCAGGACCCCGAGCTGGTCTACGTGGCCGACGAGCCCGAGGCGCCCGCCGGCCCCGCCGACGAGGCGTACACGGCGCGAATCACCCTGCGGCTTCCGGAGGCCCTCAAGGCATCGGTCGAGTTGGCGGCCGGACGAGAGGGCGTCTCCGTCAACACGTGGATCGTCCGCGCGCTCTCGCGCACCAGCACGGCCGCCCCGGCCGCGCAGTCAGGCAACCGGCTGACGGGCTACGCCCGCGGCTGAGAGGAGGAGGACGATGGTGGAGTTCTATCCAATCCCGTTTGGACATGTGGAAGTCAGGATCGACCGCCGTCCGCAGCGCCCGCCGGTGCAGCTGCCGACGAGCCGGAGGAGGAAGCGCAAGTGAGGACCGAGACCTTCCAGACTCCCGGTGACGTACGGCTGGACGTCCGCCTCGGAGCCGGTGAGGTCCGGCTCGAGGCCGCCGAGGTGCAGGAGACGACGGTCCTGCTGGACCCGCTTCGGGACAACGACGCGAGTGCGGCTGTGGTCGAGAACGCGCGGGTCGAGCTGCGCGAGCGCGCCGGCGGCTACGAGGTTGTGGTCGACGCTCGCGACCGCGGCCGCGGTCTCAACATCTTCAGGGGCGCCGAGGTGCTCGTGAGCGTCACCTGCCCGCTCGGGACGAGTGTCGAGTGCAAGACCGGCTCCGCCGACATCGAGGGGCGCGGGCGGTTCGGGTCGGTCGATGTCGAGTCCGGCTCGGGCGACGTCTCCATCGGCGAGATCGCGAACGAGGCGAGGGTCAACTCCGCCAGCGGGGACCTCGAGCTCGGCGCCGTGGGCGGTGACGCCCGCCTCAACACCGCTTCCGGCGACGTGCTCGTGCGCTCGGTCGGTGGCCACGCCAAGGTCAACTCCGCGTCGGGCGACGTGATCGTCCGCGAGGTCGCGGGGGAGCTCTCGGTCAACACAGCCTCCGGCGACGTGATCGTCCGCGAAGCCACCTCGTCGGTGAGCGTGAACACCGCCTCCGGCGACCAGGAGGTCGGCAGCGTCACCCAGGGCCGCGTGAACCTGAAGTCTGCCTCGGGCGACCTCAAGATCGGCATCCGCGAGGGCTCGAGCCTCTGGGTCGATGCCCGCTCGCGTTCCGGCGAGGTCCGCTCCGAGCTGCCCGTCTCCGACCTCCCGCCCGAAAACGACGCGCCGGCGATCGAGCTCCGAGCGAACACGATGAGCGGCGACATCACCGTCTCGAGGGCGTGAACCCCAACGATCCCACCACGGGCGCGGCTGCCGCGCCGGCTCCCGCACGCCTTCTTCGGCTCCCCGCGGCCCTGCAGGAGCGCGATTTCCGCCGCTTCTGGGCGGGCGAGACGGTCTCCCTCTTCGGCGATCAGATCACGCTCATCGCACTGCCGCTCGTGGCCGTGCTCGAGCTGCACGCGAGCGCCGCGCAGATGGGCTACCTCGGCGCGGCTCAGCTGATCCCGGCCCTGCTCGTCTCGCTGCACGCCGGCGCGTGGCTCGATCGGCACGGCAAGCGCCGGCAGATGATGATCTTCACCGCGCTCGGCCGCGCGGCGCTGCTGGCGACGATCCCGGTCGCGTTCTGGCTCGACGCACTGACGCTGGCGCAGCTCTACGTCGTCAGCTTCCTCGTGGGGACGCTCAGCGTCGTCTTCTACGTCGCGTACAGCACCCTCTTCGTCTCGCTCGTTCCGCGCGAGCGCTACGTCGAGGCGAGCTCGCTCCTGAACGGCAGCCGGGCATTCTCGTACGTCGGCGGGCCGAGCGTCGGCGGCCTGCTCGTGCAGGTCTTCTCGGCCCCCGGCGCCCTCGTCGCCGACGCGGTCTCGTTCCTGTTCGCGGCCCTGGCGATGCATTCGATCTCGCCCGTCGAGCCGCCGACCGAGAAGGCGGAGCGCGGGCACTTGAAGGCGGGGGTCAGCTACATCCGGCACTCGCCGATCATCCGCGCGTCGCTGCTCGCGACGGCGACGATCAACTTCTTCAACTTCGTCTTCTGGGCGCTGTTCATCCTCTACGCGACGAAGACGCTCGACGTGCGGCCGGGCGTGCTTGGGATCGTGCTCGGCGCGGGCGCGATCGGCGGCCTGATTGGCTCGCTCGTGACGGGACGGCTGAGCCGCCGGATCGGCGTCGGGCCCGCCTTCACGCTCGGGTGCGTGCTCTTTCCAGTGCCGCTCGTCCTCGTTCCGCTCGCCGGCGGCTCGGACTGGACGATCTACGCCTGCCTCTTCGCCGCGGAGTTCGGCTCCGGCCTCGGGGTGATGATCCTCGACATCTCCGCGGCCGCGATCAAGGCCGCGCTCGTGCCGGACCGCCTGCGCGCTCGCGTCTCGGGGGCTTACATGGTCGTCAACTACGGCGTACGGCCGCTCGGCGCGCTCACCGGCGGCGCGCTCGGCACCTGGATCGGCCTGCGGCCGACGTTGTGGATCGCGACCGTCGGCGCGATCGCGGGCGTGCTCTGGCTCCTGCCCTCCCCGGTGCCACGCCTGCGGGAGCTTCCCGAGCCGGAGGAGGCGGCCACATGAGTCGCTCGGACCTGCTGCACAAGCCGTCCGTGGTCGCGCTGCTCGCAGCCGAGGTCATCTCGACCACGGGCAGCCAGATGACGTGGGTCGCGCTGCCGTGGTTCGTGCTCGTCACCAGCGGGTCTGCGACGAAGACGACCTTCGTCGCCGCGGCCGAGGTGATCGGGATCGCGGTGCTCGGGCTCCCGGGCGGACGGCTGCTCGGCAGGCTCGGCGCGCGGCGCACGATGATGGCCTGCGACGCCGCTCGCACACCGCTGATGACCGTGATCCCGGTTCTGCACTGGACCGGCGGCCTCTCCTTCACGATCCTGCTCGCGGTGTCGTTTGCGCTCGGCGCGTTCACCGCGCCCTACTTCGCGGCGCAGAAGGTGATCGTGCCGGAGCTGCTCGGGGAGGACGAGGAGCAGGTCACCGAGGCGAACGCGCTCTTCCAGGCAGCTACCCGGGCGACGCTGCTCGCCGGCCCCGCGCTCGCCGGGATCCTGATCGGGATCGTCGGCGCGACCTCCGTGCTGCTGATCGACGCGGCCACCTACCTCGTCTCGCTCGCGCTGGTCGGGGGCTTCGTCCCGCACCGCCCGCCGGTCGAGCAGGCGGAGGAGCACCGCAGCCTCCGCACCGGCTTCCGGTTCATCGGGCGGGAGCGGCTGCTGCGCGTCTGGTGGCCCGCGTTCGCCCTCGGAGACGCGGCCTGGACGGCGTTCTTCGTGGCGGTCCCGGTGCTGGTGCTGACGCGCTTCGGCCACCACCCGGGAGTCGTCGGCTGGCTGATCGCGTCGTTCGGGGTCGGTGCGCTCGTCGGGAACGCGATCTCGTTCCGCTTCCTGACGCGCCGGTTCGAAGGGCTCGGCGTGATCGCCGCCTGCGCGATGGGCCAGGCGGCGCCGCTCTGGCTGCTCTGGCTGCCGCTTCCCGCGATCGCGCTCTCTGCGCTGATCTTCGCCTCCGGGATCGCGAACGGGCTCGTGAACCCGAGCCTGCACGCGATCGTGACGCTGCGCATCCCGCCGCCACTGCGACCGAACGTGCTCGCGACCGCGATGGTCGGCTGGGCGCTCGTGAACCCACTCGGGCTGTTCGTCACCGGGCCGGTGCTCGACGCGTTCGGGACGACGCCCGTGCTGATCGGGTTCGCCGCCGTTCAGACCGCGATGATGGCCGTCGTGGCGGGCGCCGCCGCACGAGAGCTCGGCCGGCAGCGGCTCGAGCCGGCTCTCAGCTGAGCTGGTTCGCCTTCCCGGCGAGGGCCGAGAAGCCCGCCTGGAGGAAGTCGTTCGCGGCCGCCGCGCCGAGCGACCAGGTCAGCAGCCGTCCGAAGCGCGGCGCGAGGATCTGCGTGGAGGCGAGTGCCGCCGCGACCCACGTGCCGATGCAGCGGCTGCAGGTGACGAGCTCGCCGATCGCCTGCTCCATCCCTCCCTCGACGGGCTCTTCGCCCTCGCCGCTGTGCGCGTGGCCTCGCACGAACGGCTGGCGGACGAAGCTCGTCACCTCGTCGTGCGAGAGGGTCCGGGCCGCCTTGAACGAGGCCGCGCTCAGCACCGCGAAGTCGAGCGTGGTGTGGCACTGGGGGTCGCGCTGAAGAGCTCGCGCGAGCGTGCCGGCGGCCAGCAGCCCGCCCGCGAATGACCCCATGATCGCCGCGTAGGAGCCGTATGGCGGCCGTTCTTCGAACGCAGACATCCCCGCTAGTCTGGGCCCGATGCGTGAGTTCAAAACCTCGGATGCCTATCGGCCGACCGGCGACCAGCCGCAGGCGATTGCGGAGCTGTCGGCCGGACTGGTCGAGGGCGAGCGCTACCAGACGCTCCTCGGCGCGACCGGTACCGGCAAGACCGCGACGATGGCCTGGATCGTCGAGCAGGTCCAGAAGCCGACGCTGCTGATCGCCCACAACAAGACGCTCGCCGCCCAGCTCTGCAACGAGCTGCGCGAGTTCTTCCCGCAGAACGCAGTCGAGTACTTCGTCTCGTACTACGACTACTACCAGCCCGAGGCGTACGTCCCTCAGGCAGACCTCTACATCGAGAAGGACTCGTCGCAGAACGACGACATCGCGCGGCTGCGGCTGGCGGCGACGTCGGCGCTCTTCACCCGCCGGGACGTGATCGTGGTCGCGTCCGTTTCTTGCATCTACGGCCTCGGCTCGCCGGAGGAGTGGCGCGACCGGATGATCTACCTCGAGGTAGGCCAAGAGCACGACCGCGATCTCGTCTTGCGCAAGCTCATCGACTCGCAGTACGCGCGCAACGACACGGTCCTCGGACGCGGCCGCTTCCGCGTCAAGGGCGACGTCGTCGAGATCCAGCCGGCGAACCAGGAAACCGCGTACCGGATGTCGTTCTTCGGCGACGAGGTGGAGCAGATCACGCACTTCGACCCGACCACCGGCGAGGTGTACGCGAAGCTCGACAACCTCGCGATCTGGCCTGCGACGGAGTACGTGACCTCGAAGCCGACGATCGAGCGCGCCGTCTCGGAGATCCGGCACGAGCTGGAGCAGCAGGTGAAGCACTTCGAGGTGGACGGGCGGATGCTCGAGGCGCACCGGATCCGGCAGCGCACGGAGTACGACCTCGAGCTGCTGCAGGAGCTCGGCTTCTGCACCGGCATCGAGAACTACTCGCGCATCCTCGAAGGCCGCGCTCCCGGGTCGCACCCGTTCACGCTGCTCGACTACTTCCCGAACGACTTCGTCGTCTTCGTCGACGAGTCGCACCAGACCGTGCCCCAGCTGGGCGGCATGTACGAGGGCGACCGCTCGCGCAAGCAGACGCTCGTCGACTACGGCTTCCGCCTCCCGTCCGCCCTCGACAACCGGCCGCTCCGCTTCGACGAGTTCCTGGGCAAGGTGCCGCAGCTGGTCTTCGTCTCGGCGACTCCCGGGCCGTTCGAGCTTCGGCACTCCGCGCGCATCGCGGAGCAGCTGATCCGGCCGACGGGGATCGTCGACCCCGAGCTCGAGCTGCGCGCGACGAAGAACCAGATCGACGACCTGCTGAACGAGATCCGCCGCCGCGAGGAGGCCGGGGAGCGCGTGCTCGTGACGACGCTGACGAAGAAGATGGCCGAGGACCTGACCGACTACCTGCTCGAATCGGGCGTGAAGGCGCGCTACCTGCACTCCGAGATCGACACGCTGGAGCGGATCCAGATCATCCGCGAACTGCGCCTGGGCGAGTACGACGTGCTGGTCGGCGTCAACCTCCTGCGCGAAGGGCTCGACCTCCCCGAGGTCTCGCTCGTCGCCATCCTCGACGCCGACAAGGAGGGCTTCCTCCGCGGGCAGACCGCGCTGATCCAGACGATCGGCCGCGCCGCGCGCAACGTCAACGGCAAGGTGCTGATGTACGCGGACAAGCACACCGAGGCGATCAGGTACGCGCTCGAGGAAACCGACCGCCGGCGCGCGAAGCAGCTCGCCTACAACGAGGAGCGCGGGATCACGCCCGAGTCGATCGTCAAGGGCGTCTCGGACATCGCGGAGTTCCTCGCGCTCGAGTCGCCGACGGTGCCGGGCCGTCGCCGCAGGGGCCGCAAGGAGGTCGAGGGCATGGCTCCGGCCGAGCTCGAGCGGCTCGTGATCCAGCTCGAGGAGGAGATGTACGCCGCCGCCGAGGAGCTGCGCTTCGAGTACGCGGCGAAGCTCCGCGACGAGATCAAGGACCTCCGCCGCGAGCTGCAGGCGGCCGCGGAGGCGCCCGCCTAGGTCCGTGGCGTTTCCGGTCGGGTGGGCATAGCCTCTCGGCGTGATCGGAGCGATCATCCAGGTACTCGTCTCGGGCTTCGTGATCGGCGCACTGGCGCGCTGGGCGGTCCCCGGTCCGGACCCGATGTCCATTCCCTTGACGATCATGCTCGGCGTTCTCGGGTCGTTCATCGGCGGCGGCATCGCCGGCGCAATCTTCGGCCTGGAGCAGGACTCCGGCAGCTTCTTCGCCATCCTGCTCGGCTCGATCCTGGCCTCGACGCTGCTCCTGATCGCATACCGCCGCTACGTGCAGCACCGGCCGATCACCGGGCCCCAGGCGCACGCGCCCCCGCCGGAGCCTGCCCGCGCGGGCAACCTCTTCGGCTCGTCGGCGCGGCGCGGGAACCGACCGAGCGACCTCTCCGAGCAGCTGCGGAAGCTGCAGGACCTCCGCGACGACGGCGTGCTCACGGAGGAGGAGTACGAGGCGAAGAAGCAGAAGCTTCTCGCAGGGCAGTAGTGGGGCAGGTTTCTACTGCGACTCGTCCGGATAGGAGTGCGCCATGCATTGGGTATGGCTGATACTCGTTGGAGCGTTGGTGGGGGCTCTCGGCCGCCTGCTTCATCCGGGGAAGGACCCGATGGCTGGATCGTCACGATCCTCATCGGCATCGCCTCGCTGGTGATCGCAGGTCTGATCTTCTCGAGTGGCTGGCTGGAGTTCGTCGTCGGCGTGATCGTTGCGATCATCCTCGTCGCTCTCGTCGGCAGGTTCTTCGGCGAGGGCCGCACGAGGCTCACCGCGACCTGAGCTAGACACCTTTCGTGTTCAGGGGCTCACGGCCGCGCGGGAACGTCCGCGTGGCCGTGAGGCCCCAATCGCCTCCGCGCCAGACGTAGGTCTGGACGAGCAGGACGTCCGCGCTCGCCTCGTAGACGTGCAGGCCGCGCGCCTCGCCGCGCCGGTTCGGCCGCGGTTGACCGAGGCCGGGAGCGATCGAGACCGTGACGCCGCGGAGGCCGTTCCGCTCGACCTCGAACTCGTGCCGTTCGCTCGTCGCCGACTGGTGGATGTGCCCGGCCAGGATCAGCTCGGCACCCGCGTCGACCAGGCCCGCGAGCACTTCCGAGCGGCGCGAGACCGGCTTCTTCCGCGAGCGCCAGGGTGCGCCGATGAGGTGGTGGTGGAGGGCGACGACGCGCAGGGTGCCCTCCGGGGCCTCGCGCAGCAGCTCCGCGGCGTGTGCGATCTGCGAGCTGCGAATCCCTCCCGACTGGTGTCGCCACGGCCGCACGGAGTTGAGGCCGACGACGAGCAGCCCGTCAGAGCGGTAGACCGGCTCGACGGTCGACCACTGGCGCTCGAACTCGTCCCACGGTCGGGTGAAGCGAGCCGGGAACGTGTACGGGATGTCGTGGTTGCCGGGGATCACCAGCAGCGGCCGGCCGAGGCCCCGGAGGAAGCCCGCGGCGCGCTCGTGCTCGGACCGCCGGCCCCGGTGCGCGAGGTCGCCCGTGACCGCGATCAGCTCGGGCTGAACCCGCTCCACCAGGCGCGCCAGATGGTCCTCGACGGCAGTTTCCTCCACGCTTCCGGCGTGCAAGTCGGAGAGGTGGAGGAGGCGCAGAGACAACGCCGAAGCAGGCTATACACTCAAATCATGGCCGATGAAACCGCCGAGATCTTCGACGACCTCTACCTCGGCCTGCGGGCAGGCGGCGCCCTTCGCAAGCAGCGGCGCGGCGAGCCGCTGACCCCCGAGGACAGGGAAGCGATCGGGCGGTGGGCACGCCTTTCCTCGTGGCGCAAGGCCGTGGCCGTCGGCGCATTCGCCTTTGGCACTTTTGGCCTCGGCTTCACGCTCGGCGGGTTGATCTTCGGCCGCTGGCGAAAGGCTTAGCCCCTCGATTCCTTGGCGAAGAGGACCGCGGGAGTGTCCTCCTCGGCCGGGTCCCTGTCGCGGACGATCACGTCGACGAGCGTTGCAATCAGGGCGATGAACGGCGTCGCCATCAATACGTAGAAGCCGCCGAAGAGCAGCCCCACCGCGCTCACCCCGACGAGCACGAGCAGCGGTGACAGCCCGGTCACGTGCCCCATCACGCGCGGGATGACGAAGTAGTCCTCGAACTGGCGCACAACGACTACCGCGATCCCGGCGTAGAGCGCCACCTGCCACGAGTCGGTGAGGCCCACTCCAACCGCGGCGACGCCCGCGACCAGCGGCCCGATCACGGGCACGATCTCGACCACGCCCGCGAAGACGCCGAGCAGGAGCCAGAAGGGGACGCCGATCGCCCAGAACGAGAGCGAGAGCACGGTCGCGACGAAGGCGACCAGCAGCAGCGTTCCGCGGACGTACGCGCCGAGCTTGGCGTCGATCAGCTCCCACGTGTCGCGCACGGTACGCCGGTGCCTCGGTGGTAAGAGCGCGCTGATGTAGCCCATGGCGCGCTCTCGCTCGAACATCCAATAAGCGGCGGTCGCAAAGACGAAGAAGACGCCGACCAGCGCCTCGACGGCCTTCGTTCCGATCGAGACCGTGCGGTGGACGATGCTGCCGGCGGAGGGCAGCTTCTTGAGCCGCTTCTGCAAGCCGACGAAGAACTTGTGCTTGATCCCCGTCGAGTGCTTCGCCTTCTGGTTCAGCTCCTGCTGTGAGGTGGGCACGCCGCCGATCGCCTCGTCGACCTGGTTGAGCGCCCGCGGGATCACGAGCCAGAGCAGGAGCCCGATCGCTCCGGCCAGCACGAGGTAGTGCAAGGCCACGCCCGCCGGCCGGGGGATGCGGTGTTCGGCGAGGCGATCGACGCCCGGACGCATCGCGGCGGCGAGGATGAAGCCGAGGAAGACGAGCGCGATCACGATCTTCACCTTCCAGAGCGCGAGGGCGAGCGCGACGACGGAGACGGCGACGAGGGTCGCGACGAAGGCTTTGCGGGCGGTGTCGGCCATGTTGCAGGTGTTCTCGCCGCGTTTCGACTGCTGCAAACGCCCGGCCGCAGGAGAGCTCTAGATCGCGCCGAACGCGGGCTGGCAATGCTCGTGCATCCCGACGAGGAGATCTGTCTCGACGCGCGCCGGCACGGCGTCGTCCTGGCGCGCCCGCTCGTGCAGGCCGTCGCGCTCGCGGGGCTGGGTGCCGTGCTGCTGGCGCTGCCCTGGCCGCTGCCGCTTCTGGGAGCGGCGCTCGTCGTCCTGGCCGCCGGGGTGTGCCTGCGGGCGGTGTGGCTCTGGGAGCGAACGCGGCTCGTGGTCACAACTGAGAAGCTGCTCGTCGTCGACGGCACGCTGCGTCGCCGCTCCTCGGCGGTGCGGCTGCGCACGGTCGAGCGGCTGGAGCTCGAGCAGAGCTTCCCGGGCCGGCTGCTGGGCTACGGTACGCTGGTGGCGGGGTCACTCGAGATCGAGCACGTGCCAGAGCCGCGCAGCGTGTATCGGCTCGTCGAGCGCCTCGCCGGTTGATGCCTGACGCGCCTCCGGTCGAGGTGCGAGGGCTGACCAAGCGCTTCGGCTCGACGATCGCCGTCGACGACCTGACCTTCTCGATCGGGCGTGCGCGGATTACAGGCTTTCTCGGCCCGAACGGGGCCGGCAAGTCCACGACGCTGCGCGCGCTGCTCGGGCTCGTGCTGCCGAGCTCGGGGGAGGCGCTCGTTGAAGGGCGACGGTACGTCAAGCTCAACGATCCCCTCGGAACCGTCGGCGCGGTGCTCGAGGCGGAGAGCTTCCATCCCGGGCGCACCGGCAGGAATCACCTACGCGTGCTCGCGCTGGCGGCGGGGCTGCCGGCGGGGCGCGTCGACGAGGTGCTCGCGCAGGTCGAGCTCACCGCGGTGGCCCGTCGGCGGGTGGGCGGCTACTCGCTCGGCATGCGGCAGCGCCTGAGCGTGGCGGGGGCGCTGCTCGGACAGCCGCACCTGCTCGTGCTCGACGAGCCGGCGAACGGGCTCGATCCCGAGGGA
>JBKPAM010000127.1:0-5315 GCA_046726435.1 Actinomycetota bacterium | reverse complement strand
TGGGGCTCACCCGCGAGACTGAGCTCGGTGCGGAGGCGTTCGACCCGGCGCGTGAGCCGCTCCGGAAGCACCCGGGCGATCTTCGTGAGCGCGCCCTGTGCGCCGGTAAGGCCGCGCTGGTCGGCGACGAGGAGGCCGAAGAAGACCGCCGCCGCCTCCTCGTCCGAGAGCATCATCGGCGGGAGACGGGTGCCCGGCCGGAGCCGGTAGCCGCCGCCGAGGCCGGGCTGGCCGTCGACAGGGATGCCGATCTCGTCGAGAGCGACCGCGTACCTTCGGATCGTCCGGGCGCTCACGCCGAGCTCGTTCGCGGCAGCGGCTCCGTCGACGACGGAGCGGCTCTGCAGCAGCTCGAGGAACGCGAGAAGTCGGGAGGCCGGACGTGAGATACCGCTGATTCAAGCAGAGCCGCGGACAAAAACTGGCCGCAAAGAGCGATAGCGTCGGCCCAGTCGACTCGAGGAGGTCTCATGGCACAACCAGCTCGCATGGCCGCCGCAGACGACGGCCGTCACGACTTCGACTTCTTCTTCGGACGCTGGGACCAGCTGAACCGCAAGCGCGTCAAGCCGCTCGTCAAGGGCGACACCGAATGGGTCGAGTTCGAGTCCCGCACGGAGGCCGGCCCGATCCTCGGCGGCCTCGGGAACATCGACACCTTCAAGGCGCCGCGGTTTCCCGGCAGGCCCGGGTTCGAAGGGTTCTCGCTACGGCTCTTCGATCCCGACACCGGGCTCTGGCGGATCTGGTGGGCCTCGACGGTCGGGCAGGGCCAGCTCGACGCTCCCGTGTGTGGCCGCTTCCGGAACGGCGTCGGCCTGTTCGAATGCGACGACGTGCTCGAAGGCGTGCCGCTGAGAGTCCGCTTCACCTGGAAGGACATCACCGTGTACTCGGCCACCTGGGAGCAGGCGTTCTCGTTCGACGGCGGAGAGACCTGGGACACCAACTGGGTCACGCACCACACGCGGATCACGTAACTCGGTAGCGCACACGAGTCCTCAGCGGTGTTGCCCGTGGCACGAGGGGTGGGATAGTGCGGGGAGCTACACGGGGAATGCGGGCGGCTACACCGTTCGACCAGACAGTCTCGATCCAGTGCGGCGCGTCGGACCCGAGTCCCGGCTCGGGTCTCGCGTCCGATACCTGCGCCGATGTCTCCGCACCCGCGTACACGTTCTCGCTCGGGAGCCACACCTTGAGCGCGTCTGCCGAGGACGTTGCCGGCAACGTCGGCTCGGGCTCGACCACCTTCACCGTCGCCGTGACCTTCGCCTCGCTGAAGGTGCTCGTGGCGCGGTTCAGCACCAATCCGGACGTGACGGAGGGCCTCAACGACAAGCTCACGGCGGGGGCGAAGGCGAAGACCGCAGCCGAGCGGGCGAACCACCTGCGCGCGTTCGCGAACCAGGTTCACGCCCAGACCGGGAAGGCGCTCACGGAGGAGCAGGCCGCGATCCTGCTCGAGCTCGCTCAGGCGCTCGCGTAGCGCGCGCGTTCGTCGCTCAGGAGCCGGCGCAGGGCGGACGGCGTCCGGAGCGTCTCGCTTCTCACCGCTCGGCTGAGGTGACTCTGGTCGGCGAAACCGAGCTCCGCCGAGAGCCGGGCGAGGTCGCGCTCTCCGGCGGCCAGGCGCTCGAGCGCCGCGCGCACGCGGAGGCGCAGGCGGTGGCGGGAGACGGTCGTGCCGGTCGCGGCGCTGAAGACGCGGCTCAGGTGGTGCGGCGAGACCGCCAGCTCTCGCGCGAGCTGGGGGAGTGAGCGTCGCGGGTCCGCCACGAGCGCCTCGCGCGCTCCCTCGACGAGGGCGCGCCGCGCCTGCTCGGTCGCCGGACGCCCCGCCGCGACGGGGCCCGGATCGTCCTGCTCGACCGCGCCGGCGACAAGCGTTATCGCACGCTCGACGAGCTCGTCGGGATCGTCCCCGCGGCGCGCGGCCGCGAGCAGCAAGCGGTGCTCGAGGTCGATCTCCGGCGAGGCCGCCAGCGGCCGCCGAGGCAGCGTCGGCTCGCCGCCCGCGAGTGATGCGGCGAGTTCCGGGCTCAGGTAGAGGGCCGTGCAGTCGTCTCCGCCGGCGTGCGGATGGTCGTAGCGCTCCTCCTGCCCGGGATTGACCCAGTAGGCGAGCGTCGTGTCGAGCGTCGACTCGACGCCGTCGGCCTCGCGCACGAAGCAGCCGCGCCGCACGAAGACCAGCGCGTGTCCGCTCGTCTGCTCGCCCTGCCCATGCCCGCGGCCGGACCGGCAGGCGACGTCCGCGAGCCGGATGCCGGCACGTTCCAAGAGCGTCCGTCTCGACAGCATGGCTCCATTCTCGCAATGAGCACCAATGTCCAAGAACGGGCGCCCGGGCGGGCGGCACGGTGGCGGGATGGCCGTGCTCACGGTGTTGCTGGTCGGACAGGCGATGGCGTCGATGGACGCCTCGATCCTGGTCGTGGCGGCGCCGAGCATCCGCTCGAGCCTCGACGCCTCGGGGGCCGAGCTCCAGCTCGTCGTCGCGTCGTACACGCTCGCCTTCGGCGCGCTCGTCGTCACCGGCGCCCGGCTCGGCGACGTCCTCGGGCGGCGGCGCGCGTTCATCCTCGGGCTCGGCGGGTTCACGGCGAGCTCGCTGGCGGGCGGCCTTGCGCCGGATCCTGCCTTCCTGATCGCGGCGCGCGGCCTCCAGGGGACGGCGGCGGCGCTGATGACACCGCAGGTGCTCTCGATCATCCAGGTCCAGTTCGGCGGGGAGCGCCGCGCCCGCGCGATCGGCGCCTACTCGATGATCCTGGCCGTCGGCGTCGCGGCGGGACAGATCCTGGGCGGGCTGCTCGTCACCGCGCACCTGCTCGCCGCGGCGTGGCGCCCGGCGCTCCTGCTCAACGTGCCGGTCGGCGTGCCGCTCCTGGCCGCGTCCCGGAGAGTGCTGCCGCCGATGCCGCCGGTGGGGGAGCAGCGGCTCGACCTTCCGGGAGCGGGCCTGCTCGCCGCGGCGATGCTGGCTCTCGTGGTGCCGCTGAGCTTCGGTCGCGCCTACGGCTGGCCGCTGTGGGCGTGGCTGTGCCTCGCAGCGTGCGCGCTCGCCGCCTCCGCCTTCGTCCGGCACGAGCGCCGGCGCCGCGACGACCCGCTGGTCGACCTGGCATTGCTGCGGACACCTCGGGTCGCCGCCGGGGCGACGGCCGTGCTGCTCGTGATGAGCTGCTACGCGGGCTTCCTCGTGAGCCTGACGTTGCATCTGCAGGGCGGCCTCGGCTTCTCGCCGCTGCACGCGGGCGCGACCTTCGCGATCTACGCAGCCGGCTTCGCGACGGCGAGCCTCACGTGGACCCGGGCGGGACCGGAGACACGCACCCGCCTGCCGGTCCTCGGGCCCCTCGTGATGGGCACCGCACTCCTCGGGATCGGCCTGGTCGCCGGTGGCCGCGACTGGGCTCCGGCGCTCACGACCCCGCTGCTGTTCGCCGCGGGGGTCGGGCACGCCTGGGGGTTCTCGCCGCTGACGAACCGGCTTGCGGCTGTCGTGCGGCCGGCGCAGGCGGCGCAGCTGAGCGGGCTGATCCTGACCGCGAGCCTCGTCGGCCAGGTGCTGGGGGTCGCAGCCTTCGTCGGCGTCTACCTCAGCGCGTCCGCGAGAGGCTCTTCACATGCGCTGGCGGTCACGACGTGGGCGCTTTCCTGCGTGCTCGTCGTGACCGCGGCATTCGCATTCAGGGCGGTCGCGGTCGCGGCGCAATCCGCGTTCGGCCGGTCGCCGTAGGCCAGGACGTACGTGCCGTCACCCAGGGGGAGGCAGCCTCATGTCCGCAAGAAGAATTGCGTGGACTGTGGGCTCGTTCGCGCTGGCAGTCGTGTTCGCCGCCGCACCAGCGGCAGCGGGCGATCGAACGCCGCCGCCGACCACGCCCACCAACCTTCACATCACGGACTCGACGCCGAGCAGCGTCTCGCTCGCGTGGAGCCCGTCGACCTCAGGCGGGAAGTTCTGGTACTGCGTGCAGCAAGGCTCGGCGGGGTGCTTCAGGGTCGACCCGCCGCAGACGACCTTCACACGCTCGGGGCTGGCGCCCGACCAGACCTTCACGTTCTCCGTCTACGCCATCGGTGCGAACGGGAAGCGCTCCGGAAACAGCAACTCCGTGAGCTACACCACTCCGCCCGACACGACCCCGCCGAGCCCGGCGCCGACGCTGACCGCCACGACCGTCCTGCCCATACGTGCGTCGCTGTCCTGGACGGCGTCGACCGACGACCGCGGAGGCCAGGTCTCCCACACGCTGTTCGTCGACGGCGTGTCGCGGCCGGTGGGCGGCGGGTCGTACACGGTGGAAGGCCTCACGCCGGATACGACCCACACCTTCAAGGTCACCGCGAGCGACGCCTCGGGGAACACCGCCGAGAGCAACGTCCTTTCGGTGACGACTCCGCCGGTGACCGACTTCATCCCGCCGTCAGCGCCGGGGAACCTGACCGGCTTCGACGCAGGCTGCGGCGAGGCCTGGCTCAGCTGGAATGCGTCGAGCGACAATGTCGACCCGCCGTCGGCGATCCGCTACGACGCGTACGTGAACGGCCAGCTCGCTCCGGAGAGCAGCAGCACGTTCGGCACGACATCGACCATCGCCTACGCGCTCGTGCAGGGCACGAACACGTTCGTCGTCAGAGCGGTCGACTCGTCCGGCAACGTCTCCGAGCCGAGCAACGAGCTCCCGATTCCGGGGATGTGGCCCTGCTAGGCGTATGACCCTTCGATCGTCGCGGCGTCCTCCTCGCTGAGCTCGAGGTTCGCCGCCGCGACGATCGGGTCGACCTGATCCGCCCGGCGGAAGCCTGCGATCGCCCCGTCCACTCCCGGATGGCGGAGCGTCCAGGCGACCGCGACCGCGCCGGGCGAGACGCCGAGCCGCTCGGCGACCCGCCTCACGCGCTCCACGAGCTCGAGGTTGCGCGAGATCTGCGGCTCACGGAAGCGCTCGCTCCGCCTGCGCCAGTCGTCCTCGGGCAGGCTCTCGATCCGCTCGCGCGTCATCGATCCGCTCAACAGGCCGGACGCCATCGGCGAGTAGACGATCACGCCGATCCCCTTGCGCTCGGCGAAGGGCAGGATCTCCCTTTCGATCTCGCGGTCGAGCAGCGAGTACGGCGGCTGCAGCGTCTCGACCGGCGCGATCGCCTGCGCCCGGCGAAGCTGCTCGACGCTGAAGTTCGAGACGCCGATGTGGCGCGCCAGGCCCTCGTCCCGGAGCTCGACCAGCGCGGACCAGCCCTCCTCGATCTCCTCGTCCGGGATCGGCCAGTGGATCTGGTAGAGGTCGACGGCGTCGAGGCCG
>JBKPAM010000126.1:0-5609 GCA_046726435.1 Actinomycetota bacterium | reverse complement strand
GCTCGAGAAGCTCCGCGATCTCCGCGACAAGGGCGTTCTCAGCGACGAGGAATACGAGACAGCCCGCAAGCGGCTCCGCCGCTACTGAGCCAGGGGTGAAGTGCTGGCGCCAGCAGCCCTCGTCTCAGGCGCTGCTTGCCGGTCGCCGGACATCCGTCGCGGGCGCTGCCGCGGCTCGGCGGCGAACGGACCGCGCCGGAGTCGCAGCGCGATCTTGGCTACACATAACGGTCTGACGCCCGCAAGCGCTTGAGTGTGGCCGTTCTGCGCGGCGCCGCGGTGCGCCAAGAACGCGATCAGGCTGCTTGTCGGTACTCGTGGATCAGTCCGCCGAGCAGGTCCAGCCGGCGTACGGCTAACGCGCCGCGGGTATGGTTGACAGGGATGGCGTCGCCGCCATCTGGCGGGACAAGTTGGAGCGCGCGGTGCGGCCGGTGCCCGTTGTAGTGGTTGGTGTAGAAGGAGAGTGGCGTGACGGCCAACTGTCGCAGCCGATCGCACGCATGCAGGACATCGTCGAGTGTCGCTCTGAAGGCGACGTGGAGCGAGAGTCCGATGGGTGCTGAGCCGCGCGACCAGAGACCGAGCATTGCCTCGCCGGGTCCGGTAGAAGGCGACCGAGCGGGTGAGGTCGCTCGTGGTGAGATGGGCCTCGAAGAGAGACCCCCCACCCGGACGCTCATCGGTTCCCCCGTTCGAACCTCAGTGGCGTGTCGCCGAAGGCTGTCGGGAAGTGGGCGAACGGGTGGTAGAAGACGTCAGCGTGGGCTCGCGTGGGACGGCGAAGGCGAGTGCTTCGTCGGATGTCCGCTGCCAGACCTCGACGCTGTTGCTGTCGTCGTAGCACAGTCCTCGCCGATCTCATGCGGCGTCCGGGACCGAGCTTCTTCCGCTCGCGATCGCAGCCTGTCCGATCCTTCGCAGCATCCCCTCGAAGATCAGGTAGTGAACCGGGTAGAGCGCGTACCAGTACGCGAGTCCTACCAGCCCGTGGGGATCGAAGATCGCTGTCTGGCACAGTGTCGCGCCGGCTTCGTCGCCGTCGACCTCGAACTGCAGCCAGATCCGCCCCGGGGACTTCATCTCGGCCGAGAGCCGCAGGAGCCGATCCTGTTCGAAGGCCTCCACCCGCCAGAAGTCGAGCGTGTCTCCTACCGCCAGCCGCACGGGATCCCGGCGGCCGCGGCGAAGACCGACGCCGCCGACGACCTGATCCAGGAGGCCGCGCAACCGCCAGAAGCCGTTTGCGTAGTACCAGCCCGTCTCGCCGCCGATCCGCTGGATCGGCGCGAACGTCTGCTCCGGCGAGGCCGCGACTCTGATTCTGCGCGAGGCAACGGCCCGCTGGCCGAGCCTCACGCCGCCCCAGTTTCGCCCTGGATGTGCCGATAGCGCGTCCGACCAGCGGGTCTCGGCGAACTCCCTGTCCTCGTTCGCGAGCGCGCGCTCGATCGCCTGGCGGAAGCCACGCGGGCGGATCGGAAACGCGCCGCGAGCCGCTCCGTCGCCAACGAGGGTGTCGTTGCGCAGAGTCTCGATGAGTTCCCGGCCGATGCTCGCATACACCGGCGTCACGACGCTCAACCAGAGCCCGGAGATGCGCGGTGTCGCGAGAGGGACGCGGATCACGGCGCGCCGCAGACCAACCTGACGCGCGTACTCTCGCATGAGGTCGGCGTAGGTGACGCGGTCGGGACCGCCGATCTCGAAGAGCCTGCTCTGCTCGAACTCGAGGTCGAGAGCGGCAAGCAGGTAGGCGAGGACGTCTTCGATGGCGAGCGGCTGCGTGCGTGAGACGACCCAGCGCGGGATCAGCAGGAGGGGCGAGCGGTCGACGAGCGAGCGCACGATCTCGAAGGAGACGCTTCCCGAGCCGATGACGATGGACGCGCGAAACTCGATCGTCGGGACGCCCGACTCGCGCAGGATCCGCCCAACCTCGTGACGGCTCTCGAGGTGGGTGGAGACATCGTGCTCCGCGCCGAGGCCGCCCAGGTAGACGATCCTGCCCACGCCGCTCGTGCGTGCGGCGGCTGCGAAGTTTTCCGCGCCACGCCGATCGGCGTCCGCGAAGGGTCCCGACGCGGCCATCGAATGAACGAGGTAGTAGGCAGCCGTCACGCCCGCGAAGGCCTCGGGCAGAGACTCGGGCTCGAGGACGTCTCCGTGAACGATCTCCGTTTGCTCGGCCGTCCGTCCCGACAGCGCCTCGGGTCTCCGCGCCAGGCAACGCACCGGTCGCCCCGACTCCTCGAGCTTCCGTAGCAGCCGCCCGCCGACGTAGCCGGTCGCCCCGGTGAGCAGAACGCGCCCGGCCGCCTGCTGCATCGGCCTCGATACCGGGTCATCGCGGATTCCCACACGTCACCCCTTTGTTGCTTGTGGTTTGAGATCGTCCGGCTCGCGTGCGAGACCGACACGAGCGTTGACTCGGCTCTTCAGGTGTCGAATCGCTTTACCTACCGGCATGGAGAAGGTAACGGTCGATCAGCGCATGGGAGAGCTGCTGTTGCCGGCCGACGAGCTCGAGCCTGTTCGACTCGAGCTCGTCCCGGCTCGCCTTGTGCACGTGCAACGCCTGTCGCGCCGCGACGAGCACGAGGAGTGCTTCCTGTAGGCACTCGACGCTAGCCATCGTCGATCGTCGCCTCTCCGCGGTCTGCGCGCTCATGGCTTTCGCACCCGAATCGCATAGGCGAAGGGGTGGTAGAAGGCGTCGATCGCATCGGCCGGCGCGACTTCGATCTGACAGCCGGCGCCGGTGGTCAGGTTGCGGACGGCAAGCTCAACTCCGTCGCTGTCGGGGTGCCACAGGAGCAGCACCTCGTCCGCGCCGCTTTGCCGCTGGGCCAGTTCCCGGGTTTGCACGCTCGTGCGTACGCCAGGCGTCAGTCTGCCGGCCCGGTCAGCCACCGGACTCGATCTTCTTGCCCGCCGGCGAGACCACGTCCCAGCCGCCGCCGAAGTCGTTCAGGCCCTCGCCCGTGGTCTGGCCCGGCTTCGTGTCCAGGCTGAACCGGTAGAGCGGATGGCCGCCGTAGGTGACCTGCTTGCTCCCGTTCGCACGGCGGGTCGTTCCGAGCAGCGACTGCTTCGCGCCGAGACGAGCGACGGGCTTGCCGTGGGTGAGCAGCGGCGGCCAGTAGGTCGCGCACGTTCCGTAACAGGCGCTGCGGCGGTTCTTGTCCTTCTCGAACAGGTAGAGCGTGCGGCCCTTGTTGTCGACGACGATGCGGCCCAACCGCGAGCTCGCGACGCCGACTTTGGTCGCACCGGTTGCACTTCGGACGCTTGCGCTCGCCGCGGAAGCCGAGCCGTAGGGGGCTACTGAATAGGACGAGCCCCCCGAGCCGCCTGCGGAGCTGCCGCAGCCGGCGGCGATCAGCACGGCCGCCAAGGGGGCTGCGACGGCGATGAAGATTGTGATCTTGCGTTTCATGGGAGTTCCTCTCAGTGGGATTGGATACGGGTCGGCGGGGCCTCAGAATGGAGGCCCCGCCTTTCGTGAGATTCCTCTACGGGACGAGCACGCCGTCCACGAAGAGCTGGATCGCACCGGCGGCCAGGCCGCTGGAGTCGACCGTGTCCGTGCCGGCGAGGGTGTTGATCTCGAGCCGGTCGTTTGCGAACTCCGGATGGAAGATCGCGACCAAGGGGGCAAGACCCTTCGCAGTCACTTCCTTCGCGTCCCCGCTGACCTTGATCGTGTCGTCGTTGTTGGTGGCGTTGAGGACGACGCGGTCGGGCTGGCCCTCGCCCGTGGCGCCGCCGAGCGTGCCGGCGAGGTCGACGTTCAGGCTGCCGACGTCGGTGCCGCTCAGGTCGTTGACGGTGACGAGGTCGGCGCCGCCGAGAGCGTTGAAGTCGACCCGCTCGACGCCGGCGGTGTCCATCGTGACGTTGCCCTGCGTACGGAAGAACCTGAGGTGGTTTCCGTTCGCGGACAGCGCGACGCGCTCGGGGACGTTGGCGCCGTTGAAGAGCATCCTGTCGACGCCGTCCTGGCCTTCGATCGTGTCGTTGCCGTCGCCCGGATCCCAGACGAAGGTGTCGTCGCCTGCGCCCAGCAGCGCCAGGTCGTTGCCACCGTTGCCGTCGATCGAGTCGCTGCCGTCGCCGCCGAGCAGGAGCTCGCTGCCCTTGCCACCGGCGATCGTGTCGTTTCCGGCTCCACCGTCGATCGTCGTCGGGATGGTGTCGGTGAAGGCGCCGTTGCCGTCGTCGATCCGCACGCGGTCGTTACCGGCACGGGCGTCAACGGCGATCTTCGCGACCTTGTTGCGCGCGAAGCTGAAGTCGGCCGAGCCGTTGTCACCAAAGTCGACCTGGAGCGTGCCGGGATCGCCGACCTTCAGGCGAAGCGCGATCGCGTCGCTCGCCCTTGTCCCCTTGACCTTCAGCAGGCCGTGCTCGAGCTTCGCGTGCTCAGGCCCGGCGTTCTTGCTCGGGCCGTCGGCCTTGTTGGGGGGCGCGGCATTTCCCTGTCCCGCCAGGATCCCGGTTGCGCCGGCAATGACCGCGGCCACGGCCACCGCCGAAACGGTCAGCCGGACGGCGCGCGATTCCTTGCGTCGAATGACCTTCTTCATCTCGTACGTCTCCTTTCGAGCGAGCCGCGGGGCGGCTCTGGGGGCTTGTCTTGCGATGGTGGGGGCGGCGGACGCGGGTTCGCACCGTGGCGACCCCCCTGTCTTTTTGCGGCCTGTCCCGGCGGCGCAGACACTCGTCCTGTGGACGGGCTCAGAGCCGCACGCGACGCCGGCTCGGGGGTGAGCCTGAACGCGAGGATCTCCTACGTGGAGGGAGGGACTTCCCGCAACGGGTCGCAGCCCACCGCAGATGCCCGGCTTACCATGAACCCGGGCCATGGGCGTACTGACCAGGATCAGCGAGCACGTCTACTGGATGCCGCCGGGCCCCCCGGACCGGCCGTCAGTGTGCGCGGTGGTCGGCGATCGGCGCACACTCATGCTGGACGCTGGCTCGTCGAAGGCTCACACGCGGGCGTTCCTGGAGTCACTGCTGGCAGAGTGCGCAGCGCTACCGTGCGCGGTGGTCTACACCCATGCCCACTGGGATCACGTTTTCGGCGGGGCCGAGCTGGGCGGGCTGGTAATCGCCCAGGCATTCACCGCCGAGCAGCTGATCGAGCTGGCGGCAAGGGACTGGAGCGACGAAGGGCTCGATCGGCTCGTCGCCACAGGCCAGGCTTCAGCGCAACACGCCGAGAACGTCAAGCAAGAGATGCCCTCGCCGCGAACGGTCGCCCTTGCTCCAGCCGACATCGTCTTCCAAGATGCGCTCGACTTCGAGCTCGGCGGGGTGGCTGTCTGCGTCCGACACGTCGGCGGCGACCACAGCTCCGACTCGAGTGTCATGTACGTCGAGCCTGACCGCGTGCTCTTTCTCGGCGACTGCCTGTACGACTCACCGGCAGGCGCGCTGACCGCCGAGTTGGCGTTCCCGCTGTACGGGACGATTCTGGGATTCGACGCCGACCTCTACGTCGAAGCGCACGGTGCCCCGGTCCTGTCTCGTCGGGACATCGAGGTTCTTCACGAGAAGATGCGATTGGCGGAGAAGGCAGTCCGCGAAGGGTCGGCAATCGC
>JBKPAM010000125.1:0-12960 GCA_046726435.1 Actinomycetota bacterium | reverse complement strand
GGCATGCGCGGCCTGATGGCAAACCCGAAGGGGGAGATCATCGAGCGCCCGATCAAGGCCAACTTCATGGAGGGCCTGTCGGTGCTCGAGTACTTCATCTCGACCCACGGCGCCCGCAAGGGCCTCGCCGACACGGCGCTGCGGACGGCCGACTCGGGTTACCTCACGCGGCGCCTGGTCGACGTCTCGCAGGACGTGATCATCCGCGAGGAGGACTGCAAGACCAAGGAGCACATCGAGCTCCCGCTGCACGTGACCGAGGGCTTGAACAAGAGCCTGCTCGGACGGACGCTCGCGGAGGACGTGCACAAGCCGCTCGCCAGCGGCAGGCCGGGCAAGACGGTCGTCGCCGAGAAGGGGACGGTCGTCACCAACCCGATCCTGAAGGAGATCGAGGAGGCGTTCGCCGAGTCGGAGGAGGAGGCTACGCTGCCGGTCCGCTCGGTGCTCAAGTGCCGCAGTGAGTTCGGCGTGTGCCGGAGCTGCTACGGCATCTTCCTCGCCACCGGCGGGATGGCGGAGATCGGCGACGCGGTCGGGATCATCGCCGCGCAGTCGATCGGCGAGCCCGGCACGCAGCTCACGATGCGGACGTTCCACACTGGTGGCGTCGCCGGCGCCGACATCACGCACGGCCTTCCGCGCGTGGTCGAGATCTTCGAGGCACGTAACCCGAAGGGCGCGGCCAAGCTCGCCGAGCTCGGCGGCAAGATCGAGCTCGAGGACACCGAGCGCGGACCGAAGATCACGATCCACACGGACGAGGTGGACGAGGACGGCGAGCCGCTGGAGCCGGTCTCCTACCAGCTCCCGCGGCGCACGCGCGTGCTCGTCGCTGACGGCCAGGTCGTGGAGCCGGGGGATGCGCTGCACGAGGGCTCGCTCAACCCGGCCGACCTCCTGCGCCTGAAGGGCGCGACGCCGACCGAGCTGTACCTCGTCTCCGAGGTGCAGAAGGTCTACCGCTCCCAGGGCGTGGACATCCACGACAAGCACATCGAGCTGATCGTCCGGCAGATGCTGAAGAAGGTTCGCGTCGAGGAGGCGGGCGACACCGACCTCCTGCCCGGCCAGCTCGTCGACCGCGTCGTGCTCGAGCGCGAGAACGCGCGCGTGAAGAAGGAGAAGGGCAAGAAGGAGCAGGCGACCCACGAACCGCTGATCCTCGGGATCACGAAGGCCTCGCTGGCCACTGAGTCGTTCCTCTCGGCCGCCTCCTTCCAGGAGACGACGAAGGTGCTGACCGACGCCTCGATCGAGGGCAAGGTCGACCGTCTGCTGGGCCTGAAGGAGAACGTGATCATCGGAAAGCTGATCCCGGCCGCAACCGGGTTGAAGCGGTACCGCACGATCGACATCGGCCCGTCCGAGAAGGTGCCGAGGGAGACCTACGAGCGCGAGGCCCTGCTGGCCGCGCTCGAGGAGATCGGCTCCGACGGCGGCGAGGGCATCGACCTGGCGAGCCTCGGCCTCGACTTCGGCGGCGAGCCGCAAACCGGCGACGGTGAGCAGGCCCCGCGGGAGTCGACGGAGGCCGAGGAGGTCCCGGAGGTCGACTCGCCGCTCGACGGCGAGTAAGTCACGAACCAGTAGCGGGGGCGGTGTGCGTCACCGCCCCCGCTGCTACCTTGGGCGGAGGGTGAGGGTCGCGTGAAGAGGCTTGTCGTCGTCCTGCTCTGTGCCTGCGCGGGATTCGCCGCCGCCCCGCACCGGGCGGCCGCCGCGGACACCTGCGGGATCCCCAACAAGGGCACGCTCTGGGTCGACTTCGCCGACGGCTCGGTCCCGTTCTGGCAGATGTTCGCGCGGCCCGGCGTGATCGCCGCAGCGGCCAACTTCATCTACCCGCCGCAGCTGCGGGCCCTCGGGGCGAGAACCGTCTACTGGGACATGAACTTCCGCCTTCGTGTCGGGACCCCGCTCGAGCCGTACGACCCGGCGGTCGTCATCAACCGGGCCAACCGCCTCTTCGCCACGGCTGCGACCTCCAGCGGCTGTAGCCGACCGACGATCGCCGAGAATGAGATCAACGGCTCGAACACGCTCACGCCGTGGACGGCGACGAATGCCCAGTACCGGCGCAACGTCATGATCTACGCGCAGACCCTCTCGGCCCTCGGCGCGAGGCCCGTCATCCTGGTACCAAGCGCGCCGTACATGGGCGGCGAGGCCGCGGACTGGTGGCGGCAGCTCTCGAACTACGCCGACATCGTCCGCGAGTCCTACTTCCGCGCGCGCAACGTCGCCAAGCAAGGGCCCGTTGAAGGGAGCAGGACCCTCCGGACCATGTTCCGCAACCGCATCGCGGAGTTCACCAGCGTGGGCATTCCGACGAGCAAGCTCGGGTTGATGCTCGGCTTCCAGACGACGCGGGGGGCGGGCGGTCGCGAAGGGGCTCCGCGCAAGGCGTGGCTCGAGGTGACGAAGCTGCAGGCGCTCGCCGCACGGCAGGTCGCGAGCGAGACCCGTCTGCGGTCGATCTGGTCGTGGGGGTGGGGCGTGTGGACGAAGGCCCAGGACGACCCGGACAAGCCCACCGCGGCCTGTGTCTATCTTTGGGCGCGCGACCCCAAGCTGTGCAACGCGCCGGCGATGGCGGGACGGGGCTTCAACGCCTCGCGGACGGAAGGCCAGCTCATCCTCGGGCCGGGGACGCGGTGCACCCTGTACGGGCGGCGGATCACCGAGCGCTCGATAGCCTCGCTCACGCCCGTGACGGGCGATCGAGACGCGGCGTTCAGCGCTGTCTTCGGCCAGGCGGTGACCGCGGGCGCGGTTCCGCTGAAGACCAAGCAGATCGTCCAAGCCGAGAAGGCGGTCGTCGTCGCTCGGTTCGGGGGCAGTTACGGCCGCTACCGGGCAGCGCTTGCCAAGGCGCACACGAGTGTAGGAGCAGCGCGCGCGGTGATCGCGGACGAACTCCGCAGGATGACCATCGAGTCCGGGATGCGCGTCGGCTCGCCGTCATCGACCGACGTGAGCGACTACTACCAGACCTACGGGGAGAGCCAGGCGCGGCTCGTCCAGACGAAGACCCCGGCTCCGTGGCTCGGCAACCGCAAGCGCGGTCTCGCGATCGAGTCGAGCGCGCCCCCGCAGCTCTTCACGATCCGGGAAGGCGGCTGGACGAAGGTCAGGACGATGCGGGGCACGTACGACGTGAAGGCGCTCGACGCAACCGTTCCGCTCGGTGCCGTTCCATTCGCGCTGGCCCGCGCGGCCGTGTCGAATGCACTCAGGCAGCTGGCCCAGGACGACCGGTACGAACGCTGGCTGCTCGGCCGGGAGCGCGCGCTCGTCGACCAGGCCCTTTGCCGGCGCGACGTGCAGCCGCGGCCCGAGCTCGTGCCGCTCACCGACTCCCTGCCGTTCCTCGCCGGGGAGTAGCGTCGGGATCGTCTGAGCCCGCCGCCGGGCCGGGCTTGCCGGCCGCGACGATCTGACCCTTCCCGCGTCCCTTCGCGCGATAGAGCGCTTCGTCGGCGCGCTCGAAGAAGGCCGTCGCATCCTCCTCGGGCAGCAGCTCGGCGATGCCCGCCGACAGCGTGAGGTGGCCGGCCTGCCCGATCGGCTTCGACGAGACGGCCGAATGCAGGCGCTGGTAGAGCTGGTCGCCGTCCGCAGTGGTCGACTCCGGCAAGACGACCGCGAACTCGTCGCCGCCGACCCGGCAGGCGATGTCGGCGGAGCGGACGACCGCGCGGACCCGCTCCGCGGTCTCGGCCAGCACCGCGTCCCCCGCGAGGTGGCCGATGCGGTCGTTGATCGCCTTGAAATCGTCGAGGTCGAGGACGATCAGAGCAAGGCGGCGGCCGTAGCGGCGGGCGCGTGCCACCTCGCGCGCGAGCGTCTCGTGGAAGTAGCGCCGGTTGTGGAGCCCGGTCAACGCGTCGAGGTCGGCCAGCCGGCGGTTGCGCCGGCTCTCCTCGTGCGTGCGGTCGAGGGCCCTCGAGAGGGTGCGCAGGCGCCAGAGCAGGACGAGCACGAGCGTCGCCAGCGCCGCGCTCACGGCGACGAGCACGGTCGCCGCCGTGGTCGCCGCCGTCATCTCGTCGTCACGCTCTCACTGTAGGTCGGTTGCATGCGGTATGTATCGGTCGAGCGGCCTGAATGCCCTAGAGCGAATCCGCACGAATGGCGCTCAAAAACCACGGAGCCAAGCGCCTTTCCGCGTTTGACGCTGGGGGGTGGGCTTCGCTACCATCACCATTCGGTTGGCAAGGGGCCAAGCCCCTGCCAGCCTTTGTTGTGTCCGCCCATCTAGAAGGAGACATGCCAACCGTAAATCAGCTGGTCCGGAAGGGCAGGGTCGCGCCGAAAACGCGCGTCAAGACCCCTGCGCTCCGCGGCGCTCCGCAGAAGCGGGGCGTCTGCACGCGCGTGTACACGACCACGCCGAAGAAGCCGAACTCGGCTCTCCGGAAGGTCGCGCGCGTCCGCCTGACCAACGGCATGGAGGTCGGCGCGTACATCCCTGGTGAGGGGCACAACCTCCAGGAGCACTCCGTCGTCCTCGTCCGCGGCGGCCGCGTCAGGGACCTGCCAGGCTTCCGCTACAAGGTGATCCGCGGCGGGCTCGACGCTGCCGGCGTCGGCGAGCGGCGCAAGGGGCGCTCGAAGTACGGCGCGAAGCGGGGGTCGTAATGCCTCGCCGAGCCACCGTCCAGGTCCGGCCACTGGAGCCGGATCCCGTCTACAGCTCGCGGCTCGTCACGCAGGTGATCAACAAGGTGATGACGCGCGGCAAGAAGTCGACCGCCGAGGCGATCGTCTACCGAGCGCTGGACCGGATCGGCGAGCAGACCGGCAAGCCGCCGGTCGAGGTGCTGGAACAGGCGATCAAGACCGTGACGCCGGTGCTCGAGGTTCGCTCGCGCCGCGTCGGTGGCGCAAACTACCAGGTGCCCGTCGAGGTGCCGCAGCGCCGTGCCCGTACGCTGGCCGTGCGCTGGCTGGTGCAGTTCGCGCGCGACCGGCGGGAGAAGCAGATGCACGACAAGCTGGCTGGCGAGATCATGGACGCGCTCAACCAGCAGGGCGGCGCGTTCAAGCGCAAGGACGACCTCTACCGGATGGCGCAGGCCAACAAAGCCTTCGCCCATTACCGCTGGTGAGCACGATGGCCGCTACCAAGACACAGATCGCACTCGAAAACGTCCGCAACATCGGGATCATGGCCCACATCGACGCGGGCAAGACGACCACGACCGAGCGGATCCTCTACTACACCGGGCGCACCCACAAGATGGGCGAGGTCCACGAGGGCGCGGCGGTGATGGACTGGATGGCGCAGGAGCAGGAGCGCGGCATCACGATCACCTCTGCTGCGACAACCGCCTCGTGGCGCGATTTTCGTATCAACATCATCGATACGCCCGGGCACGTGGACTTTACGGTCGAGGTGGAGCGGAGCCTGCGCGTGCTCGACGGCGCGATTGCGGTCTTCGACTCCGTCGCGGGCGTGGAGCCCCAGTCGGAGACGGTCTGGCGGCAGGCCGACCGCTACCTCGTGCCGCGCATTGCCTTCATCAACAAGATGGACCGCACCGGCGCGGACTTCTTCGCCGCCGTGCAGTCGATGGTGGACCGACTCGGCGCAAGGCCGGTGCCGGTCCAGCTCCCGCTCGGCCAGGAGGAGCACTTCCGCGGCGTGATCGACCTCGTCGAGATGCGCGCGATCTCCTACGCCGACGACCTCGGCACCAAGATGGACGTCGGCGATATCCCGGCCGAGTTGCTCGAGCAGGCGCAGGAGTACCACCACCAGCTGATCGAAGCGGTCGCCGACCACGACGACGAGCTGCTCGAGACCTACCTCCTCGACGAGGAGGCTGTCACGCCCGAGATGCTGAAGCGCGCCCTCCGCGCGGCGACGCTCGGCATCAGCGTCACACCGGTGCTCGCCGGCTCGGCGTTCAAGAACAAGGGCATCCAGCCGCTGCTCGACGCGGTCACGGACTACCTGCCGAGCCCGCTCGACGTGCCGCCCGTACACGGCATCGACCCGCGCACCGAGCACGAGCTTTCACGCCGCCCGGCGCTCGACGAGCCGTTCTCCGCGCTCGTCTTCAAGGTGATGTCGGATCCGTACGTCGGCAAGCTGACGTACTTCCGCGTCTATTCCGGCCACCTCAAGGCCGGCGACCGGGTGCTCAACACGACCACGGGCAAGACCGAGCGGATCGGCCGCATCCTGCAGATGCACGCGAACCACCGCGAGGAGCGCGAGGAGATCGGCGCGGGCGAGATCGCCGCGGGAGTCGGGATCAAGAGCTCGACCACGGGCGACACGCTGGCCGTCGACACGGCGCCGATCCGGCTCGAGTCGATGGACTTCCCGGAGCCGGTGATCTCGGTCGCGATCGAGCCGAAGACGAAGGTCGACCAGGACAAGCTCTCGGGGGGGCTCCAGCGTCTCGCCGAGGAGGACCCGACCTTCCGCGTCCAGAGCGACGAGGAGACCGGCCAGACCCTGATCTCGGGCATGGGCGAGCTCCACCTCGAGATCATCGTCGACCGGCTGATGCGCGAGTTCTCGGTCGACGCGAACGTCGGCCGGCCCCAGGTCGCCTACCGCGAGACCTTCGGCCGCCCGGTGGAGAAGATCGAAGGCAGGTTCGTCCGCCAGACCGGCGGCCGCGGCCAGTACGGCCACGCCGTGATCAACGCCGAGCCGACCGAGCCCGGCGATGGTTACGAGTTCGTCGACAAGATCGTCGGCGGCAAGATTCCGCGCGAGTACATCCCCGCTGTCGACCTCGGCATCCAGGAGGCGATGGAGTCCGGGATCCTCGCGGGCTATCCGGTGGTCGACGTGAGGATCGAGCTCGTCGAGGGCTCCTACCACGACGTCGACTCGAGCGAGATGGCCTTCAAGGTCGCCGGCTCGATGGCGTTCAAGGAGGCTATGAAGCGCTCGAAGCCGAAGCTGCTCGAGCCGGTCATGGCCGTCGAGGTGGTCACGCCCGAGGAGTACCTGGGCGACGTGATGGGCGACCTCAACTCGCGCCGCGGGCGCGTCGAGGGCCTGGAGCCGCGCGGCAACGCGCAGGCGATCCGGGCGCACGTGCCGCTGGCGACCATGTTCGGCTACGCAACCGACCTGCGCTCGACGACGCAGGGGCGGGCCACGTTCACGATGCAGTTCGATCGCTACGAGGAAGTGCCTCAGTCGATCGCTGGCGAGCTCGTCGACTCGCAGCAGAGCTAAACGGGAGGAAAGGAACGAATGGGTAAGCAGAAGTTCGAGCGCACCAAGCCGCATCTCAACGTCGGCACGATCGGCCACATCGACCACGGCAAGACGACGCTGACCGCTGCGATCACGAAGGTGCTCGCCGAGAAGGGGACCAACACCGCGGTGCGCGACTTCGACTCGATCGACAACGCGCCCGAGGAGCGGCAGCGCGGGATCACCATCAACACCTCGCACGTCGAGTACGAGACGGAGAACCGCCACTACGCCCACGTCGACTGCCCGGGGCACGCCGACTACATCAAGAACATGATCACCGGCGCCGCGCAGATGGACGGCGCGATCCTGGTGGTCTCGGCGGCGGACGGCCCGATGCCGCAGACGCGGGAGCACATCCTGCTCGCGCGCCAGGTCGAGGTGCCGTACATCGTCGTCTTCCTCAACAAGGCAGACATGGTCGACGACCCCGAGCTGCTCGAGCTCGTCGAGATGGAGGTCCGCGAGCTGCTCTCGAGCTACGAGTTCCCGGGCGACGACATTCCGATCGTGACGGGCTCGGCGCTGAAGGCGCTCGAGGGCGATGAGGAGGCCGAGCAGAAGATCCTCGAGCTGATGGAGCAGGTCGACGCCTACATCCCGGAGCCGACCCGCGACACGGACAAGCCGTTCCTGATGCCGATCGAGGACGTGTTCACGATCACGGGCCGCGGAACCGTCGTCACGGGCCGGATCGAGCAGGGCCAGATCAAGTCGGGCGACGACGTCGAGATCGTCGGCATCCACCCGGAGACCGAGAGGACCGTGGTCACCGGGCTCGAGATGTTCAACAAGACACTCGACTTCGCCCAGGCCGGCGACAACGCCGGGGCGCTGCTGCGCGGTACGAAGCGCGAGGAGGTCGAGCGCGGTCAGGTCCTGTCGAAGCCGGGCTCGATCACGCCGCACACCCAGTTCAAGGCGGAGGTCTACGTCCTCTCGAAGGACGAGGGCGGGCGGCACACGCCGTTCTTCAACAACTACCGCCCGCAGTTCTACTTCCGCACGACGGACGTGACCGGCGCGATCAAGCTCCCGGAGGGCCAGGAGATGGTCATGCCGGGCGACAACACGAATATGGAGATCGAGCTGATCCAGCCGATCGCCATGGACCAGGGCCTGCGCTTCGCGATCCGCGAGGGCGGCCGCACGGTCGGCGCCGGCGTCGTCACGGAAATCAGCAAATAAGTCCTACGGACTCCAGGATGACGACGACCCACAGACAGGAGGCCAGGTAGACGCGATGCCACAGAGCAAGATCCGCATCCGTCTCAAGGGCTACGACCACCAGCAGCTCGACAAGTCCGCGAGCCAGATCGTGGAGACGGCCCAGCGCACCGGCGCGACCATCACGGGGCCCGTGCCCCTGCCCACCGAAAAGAACGTCTACTGCGTGATTCGCAGCCCGTTCAAAGACAAGGACTCGCGCGAGCACTTCGAGGTGCGCACGCACAAGCGCCTGATCGACATCCATTCGCCGACCCCGAAGACGGTCGACTCGCTGATGCGGCTCGACCTCCCGGCCGGCGTCGACATCGAGATCAAGCTCTGAGGGCGCTGTGAAGGGGATCGTCGGCAAGAAGCTGGGCATGACGCAGGTCTTCGACCCGGAGACCGGCGAAGTCACGCCCGTGACCGTGATCGAGGCCGGCCCGTGCCCGATCGTCCGCGTGAAGACCGTCGACTCCGACGGCTACGAGGCGGTGCAGCTCGCGTTCGACCCGGTCGCGGAGCGGAAGGTGACGAAGGCGCGCCTCGGGCAGCTCGGCGAGGCCGGGCCGCACCGGCGCCTCGTCGAGTTCCGCGGCACGACCGAGCTCACCGTCGGCGAGCCCGTCACCGTCGAGACCTTCGAGCCCGGTGACAAGGTGAAGGTCTCCGGCGTCGGAATCGGGAAGGGCTTTGCGGGCACGATCAAGCGTCACAACTTCAGCCGCGGGCCGAAGTCGCACGGCTCGCACAACATCCGCCAGCCGGGCTCGATCGGCGCGTCCGCGACCCCCTCGCGCGTGTTCAAGGGCATTCGCATGGCCGGCCGGATGGGCGGCAAGCGCGTCACGCAGGTCGGCCTGACCGTGCACGAGATCGACCCGAAGCGGAACCTGCTCCTGGTCAAAGGCGCGGTGCCCGGCCCGAAGAACGGTTACGTCGAGGTGAGGGAGGACCGCAGCCATGCCGGCGCCTAAAGCCCCGGTAGTGGGCTCGTCGAAGAGCCTCTCGCTCGAGGAGGCCGTCTTCGGAGCGGAGGTGAAGCCGCACCTCGTCCACGAGACGGTGCGCGCGGAGCAGAACGCGGCCCGTGCCGCGACGCGCGGCGGAAAGAGCCGCGGCCTCGTCGCCGGCGGCCGCTCGAAGCCGTGGCGCCAGAAGGGGACGGGGCGGGCACGCGCGGGCACGATCCGCGCCCCCCACTGGACCGGGGGCGCCATGGCCTTTCCGCCCAACAACCGCAACTTCGAGTCCAAGGTGAACCGCAAGGCCCGCAAGGCCGCTCTGCGGAGCGCGCTCTCGGCCCACGCTCAGGGCGGCACGATCGGCGTCCTCGACCCGGGCGGGTTCGACGAGCCCTCCACGAAGGCCGCGCTCGAGCTGCTCGGCTCGTGGGACAAGGGGCTGCCGCTGCTCGTCGTCGCGCAGCCGGAGGAGGAGGCGCTGATCAAGTCGTTTCGGAACCTCGAGCGCGTAGTCGTGACGGTGCCGGCCGAGCTCGAGGTTCAGCAGGTCGTCTGGGCGCGCTCGCTGCTCGTGTCGGAGCCGGCGCTCGAGCAGGTCCAAGGGAGGGCGAGTTGACGGCCCCCTCCTGCACATCTCGCACGCTGCAGGGGGCTGCAAAGCGTCGCCTCGCGGCGTCCTCAGTCGCGCCAGTAGCCTCCGGCTACGAACGCTCCCTGCGTCCTTGCGACGCGGGCTTTTCGCTCCTGCAGCGCACGACCTGCGCAGGAGGTGGCCTGTGAGCCTCCATCCCAACCAGGTCCTGCTGGCGCCCGTGGTCTCCGAGAAGAGCTACGAGCTGATCGAGCTGCGCAAGTACGCCTTTCGCGTGCATCCGGACGCGCACAAGACGCAGGTTCGGCAGGCCGTCGAGGAGCTGTTCGACGTGCGGGTGCAGGCCGTGAACATCGTCAAGGTGCAGCCGAAGCCGAAGCGCCGCGGGCTCGTCCGCGGCCAGAAGCCCGGCTGGAAGAAGGCGATCGTCCAGCTCCGCGAGGGCGAGACGATCGAGATCTTCGAAGGAGCACAAGCCTGATGCCCGTCCGCAAGTACAAGCCCACGAGCCCGGGCCGGCGTTTCATGTCGGTCTCGACCTTCGACGAGATCACGCGGAGCGAGCCGGAGAAGAGCCTCGTCGAGCCGCTGAAGAAGAGCGGCGGGCGCAACAAGCACGGCCGCATCACCCGGCGCCACCAGGGTGGCGGGCACAAGCGCCGCTACCGCAAGATCGACTTCAAGCGCGTCAAGGACGGCGTGCCGGCGAAGGTGGCCGCGATCGAGTACGACCCGAACCGGTCGGCGCGGATCGCACTGCTCCACTACGCGGACGGGGCGAAGTCCTACATCCTCGCCCCCGCGCGCCTGCGGGTCGGCGCGACCGTCGAGTCCGGCCCCGGAGCCGACATCAAGCCCGGGAACGCGCTGCCGCTGGCCAACATCCCGACCGGCACGCTGGTGCACAACGTCGAGCTCAAGCCCGGCAAGGGCGGCCAGCTCGCGCGCAGCGCCGGCTCCGGGATCCAGCTCGTGGCGAAGGACGAGGGCCAGGGCGTGCTTCGGCTACCATCGGGCGAGCTGCGGCGAGTCCCGCTCACGTGCCGGGCGACGATCGGGCAGGTCGGCAACGTCGACCACGAGAACGTCACCGGCGGCAAGGCCGGGCGCAGCCGCTGGTTGGGCAAGCGGCCGACGGTACGCGGCTCGGCGATGAACCCCGTCGACCACCCGCATGGCGGCGGCGAGGGCAAGTCGAAGGGCGGCCGGCACCCGGTCACGCCGTGGGGTGTGCCGACGCTCGGCAAGCGCACGCGCCGAAAGCACAAGGAATCCGACAAGCTGATCGTCCGCGGCAGGCGCCGCGGCAAGGAGAAGAGATGAGCCGCTCGAGCAAGAAGGGGCCGTTCGTGGAGGAGCGGTTGATGAGCCGCATCACCGCGATGAACGACTCCGGGTCGAAGCAAATGGTCCGGACCTGGTCGCGTACGTCCACGATCTTCCCCGAGATGGTCGGGCACACGATCGCGGTTCACGACGGCCGCAAGCACGTGCCCGTCTTCATCACCGAGCAGATGGTCGGTCACAAGCTCGGCGAGTTCGCCCCGACGCGCACCTTCCGCGGCCACTCGGGCGACCGTAAGGCGGAGGTGCGCCGCTAGTGGCCACCGCCGAGCGCCAGGAAGTTAAGGCGGTCGCCAAGTGGGTGCGCATGTCGCCCCGCAAGGCGCGGCTGGTCGTTGAGCACATCCGGGGCCGCTCGGTGCCGGAGGCTCGGACCGTGCTCGCGTTCACCCCGCGTGGGGCCGCGCGCGAGATCGAGAAGGTGCTCGGCTCCGCGGTCGCGAACGCGGAGGCGAACCACAACCTCGAGGGCGACGAGCTGATGGTCTCGGCGGCATTCGTCGACGAGGGACCCGTGCTGAAGCGCTGGCGGGCGCGTGCCCGCGGCCGCGCGGCGCGGATCCACAAGCCGACCTGCCACATCACCGTGAGGCTGACGCCGATAGAGACAGAGCGGAAGCCCGAAGCGCCTCCGGCGGTTCCGCCGACGGAGGCGGAGCAGCCGATCCGTCCTCGGCGGCCGGCTGCCGAGGCGAAGCCCGAGCCGAAGGCAGAAACCAGTTCCGAGGAGAAGTCGGAGACTTCTTCGCGGGAAGAGGAGGCGAGCGAGTAGTGGGCCAGAAGATCCATCCCGGCGGGCTGCGCGTCGGCGTCATTCACGACTGGAAGTCGAACTGGTACACGGGGACGAAGGAGTTCCCCGCGTTCCTGCTGGAGGACATCAAGATCCGCGAGCACATCTACGGCAAGCTCGCGCACGCGGGGCTGTCGGACATCCTGATCCGCAAGGACGCACAGCGGATCACCATCGACATCTACACCGCGCGGCCCGGCATCGTGATCGGCAAGTCGGGGGTCGAGGTGGACGCCCTCCGCAAGGAGATCCACGGCATGACCAACAAAGCCGTGCACATCAACATCAACGAGATCAAGCGGCCCGAGCTCGACGCGAAGCTGGTCGCGCAGTCGATTGCGGAGCAGCTCGAGAACCGCGTCAGTTTCCGGCGCGCGATGAAGCGCTCGCTCGCATCCGCGATCCGCTCCGGCGCGCAGGGCGTGAAGGTGCAGTGCGGCGGGCGGCTCGCCGGTACCGAGATGAGCCGCTCCGAGAGCTACTCGGAGGGCCGCGTGCCGCTGCACACGATCCGCGCCGACATCGATTACGGCTTCGCCGAGGCGAAGACGACCTTCGGCCGCATCGGCGTCAAGGTCTGGATCAACAAGGGCGAGATCATGCCGGAGGGCTACGAGGGCGTCACCCAGCGCGACTCACGGCTCGGCGACCAGGATCAGGCCCGTCGGCGCGGCGGCACCGCGGAGGGTCTTGGCGCGTCGCGTGAGGGCGGCCGCGGACGCGGGCCCGACCGCGAAGGCCTCGGCCCGGTGCGGGCCCGTCGCCCGCGCCGAGGAAGTGGCCGGCGGGCCCCGAGGCAGGAGCAGCCGACGGCCGAGGCGCCGCC
>JBKPAM010000124.1:0-26306 GCA_046726435.1 Actinomycetota bacterium | reverse complement strand
GGCCCGGCGGTGTCCTTGTAGGGATCCCCGACCGTGTCGCCGGTAACGGCCGCGGCGTGTGCCTCCGAGCCCTTCCCCCCGAAGGCGCCGTCCTCGATCAGCTTCTTCGCGTTGTCCCAGGCGCCGCCCCCGGAGGTCATCGCAATCGCGAGGAACAGCCCCGTCACGATCGTCCCGATCAGCAGCCCACCGAGCATCCGCGCGTTGATCACGCCGACCACGATCGGGAAGACGATCGGGATCAGCGCCGGCAGCAACATGCTCTTGATCGCCGAGCCGGTGACGATGTCGATCGCGCGCCCGTACTCGGGTCGGGCCGTCCCCTCCATGATCCCCGGAATCTCCCGGAACTGGCGGCGAACCTCGGTCACGACCTGACCCCCCACGCGCCCGACCGCCTCCATCGCCAGCGAGGCGAACAGGAACGGCATCAGCCCGCCGATGAAAAGCCCTGCGATGACCCACGCGTCGTCCAAGGCGAAGGTCGTCTGGAAGTTGCTCACCGAGAGCCCGTTCGTGTAGCTGTCGAAGAGGATCAGCGCGGCGAGCGCCGCCGAGCCGATCGCGTACCCCTTGGTGACCGCCTTCGTCGTGTTGCCGACCGCGTCCAGCGGATCCGTGATCGCACGCACCGACTCGTCGAGCTCGGCCATCTCCGCAATCCCGCCGGCGTTGTCGGTGACCGGCCCGTAGGCGTCCAGCGCGACGATCAACCCGGTCATCGACAGCTGCGCCATCACCGCCACGCCGATCCCGTACAGCCCGGCGAAGTGGTTGGCGACGAGGATCCCGATCGCGATCACGACCACGGGGGCCGCGGTCGCCTGCATCCCCACCGCCAGCCCCTCGATGATGTTGGTCGCGTGCCCCGTCCGCGAGGCCGACGAGATCTGCTTCACCGGCCGCCAGCGCGTGCCCGTGTAGTACTCCGTGATCGCCACGAGCAGGAAGGTGACGATCAGCCCGACGAGCGCCGAGATGTAGAGGTCCCAGAAGCTGAAGCGGCTCGAGTCGTACGCGAGCGTGACGGGGATGAAGCCCACAGCCGAAAGCACCGTCGCGACCAGCACCGCCTTATAGAGCGCGTTCATGATCCCGCCCGTTCGCCCGACCCGGGCGAAGAAGGTGCCGATCACCGACGCCAGGATCGAGATCCCGCCGAGCGCGAGCGGGTAGAGCTCGAGGTGCAGGCCCGGGAAGCGCTGCGAGGCGAGCAGCATCACCGCGACCGCCGTCACCGCGTAGGTCTCGAACAGGTCGGCGGCCATCCCCGCGCAATCCCCGACGTTGTCGCCCACGTTGTCCGCGATCACCGCGGGGTTGCGCGGGTCGTCCTCCGGGATGCCGGCCTCGATCTTCCCGACCAGGTCGGCGCCGACGTCGGCCGCCTTCGTGTAGATCCCGCCGCCGAGACGCGCGAAGACCGAGATCAGCGAGCCGCCGAACGCGAGCCCGACGAGGTCGTCGATCGCCGAGGAGCGCGTGTGACCGAGCCACCCGGTGAGCACCCAGTAATAGCCGGCGACGCCGAGCAGCCCGAGGCCGACGACGAGCAGGCCGGTGACGGAGCCGGCTCGGAAGGCGACGTTCAGCGCCGGCTTGAGCCCGTGCTTCGCCGCCTCGGCGGTACGCGCGTTCGAGCGCACCGCGACGTTCATCCCGATGAACCCGGCCGCGGCCGAGAGGACCGCGCCGATGAGGAAGCCGACGGCCGTTCCCCAACCGAGCTTGTGGTAGAAGCCGAGTAGGAGGAAGGGCACGATCGCGACGACCGCGATGGTCGTGTACTGGCGCCGCAGGTACGCGGCGGCGCCCTCCTGCACCGCGTGGGAGATCTCTTGCATCCGCTCGCTGCCCGCCGGTTGGCGCAGCAACCACGCCGTCAGCCCGATGCCGTAGCCGATCGCTACCCCCGAGCAGACGAGGGCGAAGAGCACCGCGTGGTCACTGAAGAAGTCGATCAAGGAGCCTCCTAGACGCGCGCCGAACCGCGTCGCGGCTCCCGGCGTCGCGGTGTTCTATCACAGAAAACGGCTTACAAGCGCGCCCCGCGAAGCGCCGTGGCGCAGAGATGCTCGTCCGGCTGGGGCGGGATCCGCGGGACGACCGCGAACAGCAGCTCGCGCAACCGTTCGTTGTTCTCGTTGAAAACGGTCACGACCTGCTCGTGCGAGACCGGGGCCGTCCCTTCCACGCCCACGTCGTGGTCGGTGACCATCGAGATGTTCGCGTAGCAGAGCTCGAGCTCCCGCGCGAGGTAGCCCTCGGGATATGCGGTCATGTTGATCACGTCCCAGCCCGCGTCCTGGAACCAGCGCGACTCGGCGCGCGTGGAGAACCGCGGCCCCTGGATGGTGACCACCGTGCCGCCGTCGCTGACGGGGATGTCGAGGTCCCGCGCCGTCTCGACCAGTAACGCCCGCAGCTCGGGGCAGTACGGATCCGCGGCCGAGACGTGCGTCGTCTCCGGCCCGTCGTAGAAGGTGTCCTTCCGTCCGCTCGTGCGGTCGACGAACTGGTCGCAGACGACGAACTCGCCGAGCCGCAGCTCCGCCTTCAGCGCTCCGGAGGCATTCGGCCCGATGATCCGCCGGACGCCGAGCTCCCGCATCCCCCAGACGTTGGCGCGGTACGGGATCGCGTGCGGCGGCAGCTCGTGGTCCCGCCCGTGGCGCGGGAGGAAGGCCACCCGTACGCCCTCGAGCTCCCCGATCACGAACGGCGCCGACGGCTTCCCGTACGGGGTCTCGAGCTCGACCTCCTCGACGTCCTCCAGGAACGAGTAGAACCCCGAGCCTCCGAAGATCCCGACGTCAGCCTGGTTCAAGACCCGGGCTCTTCCGCAGCCGCCGACGCATAGGCGAGCTGGAGGTTCGAGAGCACCTGCCTGAAGTCGCGCAGCGCCTCGTCGGGGACCGAGCCTTCGAGCACCGGCACGAGCGCGCGCAGGGCCTCGATCGCGAGGTGGGCCTGAGCGAGGTCGCGGGTGCCGGCGCTCAGCCGCTGGTAGCCGAGCGACGAGATCGAGTAGAGGGTCTGCAGCAGCAGGTCGGAGACCTTGAGCTTCGCGAGCTCGGCCTGCAGCTCCTCGATCAGCTCCTGCTCGTTGCGGCCGGGCTCCTCAGCCACGTACGGGCTCCTTGGGGCGCGCCTGCTCCGCGTAGATCTCCTCGAGGCTCACGCCCGCCTGGTGCCGAGCGATCTGCCGCTCGGCCGCGTTGGCCGCGGGGATCGCGATGGACGAGGCGCAGCCGAGCTCCTCGGCCACCGGCAGCACCCATTCGACGAGCCGCTCCAGGTGCGCGCGCGCCGGCCGCACCTCGCCGGTGGCGAGGTCGATCAGCTCGCCGCTCAGGCCGTAACGGATCGCGCGCCAGAGGTTCTCCTCGATCAACCGGTGCTCGAAGTCGGGTAGCCGCTCGCCCTCGTCGAGTGCGCGGGCGATCCGGACGGTGAGCGCGTAGCAGAGCGCCGCGAGCGACCGCGCCTCGGCGAGGTCAGGCTGGCCGTCGCAGATGCGGATCTCGACGGTCGGAAACGCGAGGTGCGGGCGGACGCTCCACCAGATCTGTGTGTGCTCCGTGATCGAGCGCGTTTCGTAGAGGAAGCGCACGTACCGCTCGAAGCCGTCCCAGTCCTCGTACGCGTCCGGGACTCCGCAGCGCGGGAACATGCGCGTGAAGATCTGCGTGCGGGCCGAGTGGAGCCCGGTGTTCACGCTCTCGACGAACGGCGAGCTGGCCGAGACCGCGAGCAGCTCCGGGAGAAAGTTGCGGAGGACGTTGCAGACGGCGATCGCCCGGTCGGGCCCGTTGATCGCGACGTGGACGTGAAGGCCGAAGCTGTTGTTGCGCCAGACGACGTAGCGCAGGATCTCGTCGTTGAGGCGGTAGTGTGGCGTGTCGATGATTCGCTGCTCCTGCCACGGGCTCCACGGGTGCGTGCCCGTTGCGCCGAGTGCGACGCCGATCGTGTCGGCCAGCTGGAAAAGCTGCGCACGCCGTTCGACCAGGAGAGCGGCGGCCTCCTCGAACGAGTCACAGCGGCCGGTGCGGACCTCGACTTCGGACGCGATCAGCTCGCCGACGAGGTGCTCATCGAGCGGTGTGCCCTGCGCCGCCGCCTGGAGCTCCTCGAAGCGGTTCGTGAGCGAGAGCGTGTCCGGATCGAGGACCGCGAACTCCTCCTCGACCGCCAGCGTGAAGTCGCGTGCGGCCTCGAACTGCTCGCGCGCGTAGCGGAGCTGCTCCTCCGGGCTGAGGCGCTGGGTGTCGCCCATAGGGGCCGCTACCTTAATTGAAGGGTTGAAGCAGGCGGTTCGCGACGCCGGCCCAGCTCCAGCGCTGCTCCACGGCTCGGCGCGCGGCGGCGGCGATGCGTGCGTGCTCCTCGGGCGGCAGCTCCAGGACCTCGCTCAGCTTTCGCCGCAGGTCGGCCGCGTCTCCGGTCGCGAAGCTCGCGAGGTGGCGGTACTCGCGCGGGTACTCGGCTTCGAGCCCGACGGCGATCTCTGCGAGCCCCGAGTGGCGGGCGACCAGGGGCGGCGAGCCGGCCGCGGCGGCCTCGGCGGCGACCATGCCGAAGGCCTCGGGGAAGATTGAGGGCACGACGGTCGCGTCCGCGAGCGGAAGCAGGTGGGCCAGGTGGCGGTGCTCGAGCGGGCCGGTGAAGAGCGTGCGCGGCGGGGCGGCCCCCTCGAGCTCCTCGCGGTAGTCGCCGAAGCCGACGATCACGGCGCGGGCGTCGAGCTCGCGCAGCGCTTCGAGCAGGAGGTGGACGCCCTTGTTGTGGAGCAGCTTGCCGAAGTAGACGACCGTCGGCTCGTCGTCCGCCAGAAAGGCGGCGAGGCGCTCGGCGTTGTGCTCGTCGGGTAGGCGCTCGTTCGCGTTGCCGGGGTTCGGCGGATCGCGGCGCGCCTCGTCGAGGAGGTCGGCAAGGGCTCGGTCGCGCGGCTGCGGGCGGAACCCCTCGACGTCGACGCCGGGGGGTACCTCGTGCACATGGTCGACCGCGCCGACCACCTCGGCGAGCACCTCGCGGATGTGCTCGGAGCCCACGAAGACCGCAGACGCGCTCGGGAGCGTCTCGCGGGCCCACGCCTGCAGCTCCAGGCTCCCGCGCATCGAGTACTCGAGCTCAGAGCCGTGTGCCTTGACCGCGAACCGGGCTCCGGACGCTGCCCCCACGGGCGCTCCGAGCAGGACGTGGTTGGCGAAGACAAGGTCGGCGGGGCGCTCGGCTCGCACTGCGGCGGCGTTGAGCTCGACGTAGCGGCCCCGCTCTTCCCGGGTCAGGTCCTGCAGCAAGCGGGGCTCGAGCCCCTCGTAGCGGTCGAGCACGAAGACGGGAAGCAGGCCGCCTATCTCGGGCCGCACGTGACGCGCGCCGCCGAGGTCGTATTGCTCGGGGTGAAGCTCCTGAGAGAGGACGACGACGTCGTGCCCCCCGCGGCTCCACTCCCGCGCGAGCGCGCGTGTGTAGACGTTCGAGCCGGTCCCGCCGAGCAGGTACCCGTGCCACAAGACGACTTTCATCTGGCCGAGTCTGACTGCTACGGATGTCCTTGGCCTACGCTCCCCGCGAGTATGGCTCTGGCGATCAGGGACGCGTCTCCCCACGACTCGGAGGCCGTGGCGCACCTCGTTGGGCAGCTCGGCTATCCGACGTCGCCCGAAGCCGTCGCCGCAAGGATCACTCAGCTGGAAGCCAGCGGGGCCGATCGACTCGTAGTTGCAGAGCTCGACGGAGACATCGTCGGGCTAGCAAGCTTGCACGTCAGCCTTTCTGTGGAGTACGACGACCCTGGGGCGAAGCTCAGCGCGATCGTGGTCGACGAGCAGTACCGTCGGCGCGGTATCGGCGAAGCACTCGTGATGGCGTTGGAGGGAGAGGCCCGAGAGCGCGGGTGCGCTCTCATCTTCCTGACGACAGCGGAGCGGCGAAAGGATGCCCATACCTTCTACCGCCGGCTGGGCTTCGAGGAAACAGGACGACGCTTCGCCAAGCTCCTGCGCGAACCGCAGGAGAATTAGGGGTTTCCCCGTTCCTAGGTCAAGTGGAAGTAGAGCGCGTGCAGCAGGTCGACGGCCGGGTTCGAGGTGTGCACCGTCACGTCGTGGGGCACGTCGAGCAGCGCTTCCGAGTAGTTGAAGATGATCCGCACGCCCGAGTCGATCAGCTCCTCGGTGACCTCCTGCGCCGACTCGGCGGGAACCGCGACCACGCCGACAATGATGTTCTTCTCGCGCACCGCGTCCGCGAGCCGCCCGGAGTCCTCGATCGCCATCGAGCCGATCGTCCGCCCGACCTTGTCCGGGTCGTTGTCGAATACGGCCGCGATGTTGATCCCGTGCTCCGCGAAGATCGGCGAGCTCGCGATCGCCTGCCCGAGCCGCCCGGCCCCGATCAGGGCGATGTTGTGCTGTCCCTGTGTCCGCAGGATCTTTCGGATCTCGCCGAGCAGCGAGTCGATGTTGTAACCGACTCCGCGCTTGCCGAACTTCCCGAAGGCCGAGAGGTCCCGCCGGATCTGCGTCGCGTTGATGTTCGTGTAGTCCGAGATCTCCTGTGACGAGATCCGGTCCTTGCCCATCTTCTTCGCCTGGCTGAGAACCTGGAGGTACCGGCTCAGGCGAGCCGCGACGCCGACCGTCAGCCGCTCGGACCCCGACGCACTTTGAACGGTCGTTTGCAACACGCACAACCATTCTGCCAGTCCCGCGCGGCTCCGTGTGTCAGACCGTCACAAACTCCCCTCTAAGCGGGCACTTTGTGCGGCCGCCGAGGCATCGCTTGCGATGCCGGTTTCAGGACGGTCGGGCTTCGCCCGAGCGTCCGTCTGAAATGACCGGTCGACCCGTGCGAGCACTTTTGTGCGGCCGCCGAGGCATCGCTTGCGATGCCGGTTTCAGGACGGTCGGGCTTCGCCCGGGCGTCCGTCTGAAATGACCGGTCGACCCGCTGGATCTCGCCTACCTCGCCTGAACTCGCCGGCGGAACGCCTCCTCGTGAACGTAGTAGGTGAAGGCCTGCTCGCCGTCGATCTCGACCACCGGCAGCCACTCGCGGTACCGCGCCTCCAGCTCGGGACGTCCGTCGATCGCCACCTCCTCGAGCTCGAACCCCAGCTCGGCCTGAAGCTCCCGCACCTGCGCGAGCGCCCGCTCGCAGAGGTGGCACCCAGCCGCGTGATAGACGGCTACTCGGATGCCCTGCGATACGTCATCCAAGACTCCGTCGGAGTTACGGATAAAGGCCACGCGTCACGGTGGCTTCGGCGACCCGCCCGACCGCGACCCCGTAGGCCGCGTAGCGCATGCTCGTGGCCCGCTGCTGGTAGACGTGCCATGTCTCGTTGAACGCACGCGTGACGATGTCACGGAGCTTCGAGTTCACCTCGGGCTCCTTCCAGAAGTACTCCTGGAGACCCTGCACCCACTCGAAGTACGAGACGACGACGCCGCCGGCGTTCGCGAGGATGTCCGGCAGGACGAGCACGCCCTTGTCGTCGAGGATCTCGTCCGCCGCGGGTGTGACCGGCCCGTTCGCCCCTTCGCAGACGATCTGCGCCCTGACCTGAGCCGCGTTCTCGGAGGTGATCACCTGCTCGAGCGCGCACGGCGCGAGGACGTCGCACTCCAGCAGCAGCAACTCGTCGTTGGTGATCTCCTCGGCGCCCTTGAGGCCGGCCAGCGAGCCCGTCTCCCGCTTGTGCGCGATCGCAGCCGCCACGTCGACCCCGTTCGGGTTGTGCAGCCCGACCGTCGAGTCGGAAACCGCGATCACGGTCGCGCCCTCCTCGGCGAGGAACCGGGCGAGGAAGCTGCCGACGTTGCCGAAGCCCTGCACGGCGACTCGGAGGTTCGAGAGGGACATCTCCTTCTTCCGCGCGGCCTCCTGAATGCAATAGAGCGAGCCGCGGGCGGTCGCCTCGAGCCTGCCGAGCGAGCCGCCGACGTTCAGCGGCTTCCCGGTGACCACGCCGAGGACCGAGTGGCCCTTGTTCATCGAGTACGTGTCGAAGATCCACGCCATGACCGAGCCGTCCGTGCCGACGTCGGGCGCCGGAATGTCCTTCTCGGGCCCGATCTCGTTGATGATCTCCGTCGTGTAGCGCCTCGTCATGCGCTCGAGCTCGCCGCGCGAGAGCCGCTTCGGGTCGCACACGACCCCGCCCTTCGCACCGCCGAACGGGATGTTCATCAGCGCGCACTTCCACGTCATCCACATCGCGAGCGCCTTCACCTCGTCGAGGGTGACGTCGGGGTGGTAGCGGATCCCGCCCTTCGACGGGCCGCGCGCGATGTTGTGGGTCACGCGGTAGCCCTGGAAGGCGTGGACCGTGCCGTCGTCCATCGTGACCGGCGCCGAGACGACGACGGCCTTCTTGCACTCCTGGAGGACGTTCACCAGGCGCTGGTCGATGTCGAAGATCTCGGCGACGCGGCGCAGCTGCTCGCGGGCGATCTGGAAGGGATTCTCTCGGAGGTGGGACTCGGGTGCTTCGAGCGTGGTCACGAAGGCTCCTTGGATTCGGAAACGCGCTGCAAACGCGGGGAGTATAGGTCGCTACTTGATCCGGAACGCGATCGTGCGGCGCGTCGCGGGGCCGTCGCTCGTCGGGTAGGCGAGCAGGCGCACCTGGTAGCGGCCCGGCAGAAGCTGCGTCCCGCCGGGCCCGCGACCCGTCAGGCCGATCGCCACGCGGCCGGGGAGCAGATCGCGTAGCCGGGCGAGCAGCCCCAGCCGGTGGCCGGCGTGCCAGAGCTCGACGTCGAGTCTCGAGACAGGCTGCACCTGGGCGCCGGCGGGCGCCGAGGTGACGAGCCCGGCGCGGAGCGAGAGCACGGCCGGGGTCGTGTCCGACGGCCTGAACGCGGCCTGCGAGAGCGCGACGGCCGAGATCAAGCTGCCGGGGGGTGGGCCGAAGGTGATCGCCCACGGAACCTTCAACGGCTCGGTTCCCGCCGACGTCAACAGGAGCGAGCCCTCGGCCGAGCCCTCGCTCGACGGCGTGCCCTCGAGCCGCGCCTGCAGGATCAGCGTCGCGTGGCCACCCGGCTTCAGCCGCAGCCTGCGCGGCTTCGACGTGATCAGGAGCCCTCCGCTGCCGGTGTTGCGGGGACGCACGGACAGGCGGCGGGTCGAGACGTTGCGGACGGTGAGCTCCTGCGTCACGTGCCAGCCGTCGCCCTGGGCGCGCCCGAACGCGAGCGTGGCCGGGTCCGCGGTGAGCTCCCCGGCGACCGCACCTCCGAGGTCGACGACGCCGCCGCCCTGAGCGGTGACGCTCGCGTCGCGCATCGATCGCGCCGTCCCGCTCAGCAGGCTCTGCAGGTCCGCGCCGCGGAGCCCCGGCCGAGCCTGCGCGAGAACCGCCGCCGCGCCGGCCACCACCGCCGCCGCGGGGCTCGAGCCGTTGACGGTGCCGTAGCGCCGAGTTCCGTCGTCGTTCCGGCCGGGCTCGGAGGTGGCGATCGCGACCCCCGGTGCGGCGACGTCCGGCTTGACCCGGCCGTCGAAAGCGAGGCCCCGTGAAGAGAACGGCGCGATGGCGTCCTCGCCGCCGTTGTGCACGACCGTCGGCACGCCGATCGAGATCGCCGGGTGCCCGTGTGAGCGGATCGCGGCGAGCGCGGCCTGCGCGACGCGAGACGGCACGCTCAGGACGGGCACGTTGACCGTCTCGTCAAGCCCGAGGCCGCCCGCCGGCAGCTGTGTGCCGTAGACGACGACAGCATCCGCGCCCGCGCGCGCGGCGTACTCGACCGCGAGCTGAGGATCGGAGCCGCCGTGGATCAGGGCCGCACGGCCCGCGACGAGGCTCATACCATGCTGGTCGAAGAACCGGTCGAGGCTCGGACTGGCAGCTCCTCGCCCGGCCGGACCTGGCGTCACGAGCTCGAGCTCCTCCGGCCGCGAGGGGACGGCGGCGCTCGCGAGGGGCAGCGGCCGGTCGAGAAGGAGGTCCAGGCCGGCACGCACGGCCACTGGAACCTGCTCCGCATTCCGGCGCAAGTCCGCCGCCCCCACCGTGAGCGCCTCGGGCGCGCCGCCGGGGCTGGAGATGCTGCCGTAGCCGGGGCCTGCCGGGCCGTCGTTCCCGGCGGGCGCCACGACGAGAGTGTCGAGCTGCAGCGCGCCGTGGATCGCCCTGGCCTCGGGCGAGTCGGCGAATGCGGCATACGAGACGGCCGCCCCGACAAGCGCCACGCGTGCGGCGTCATGGGCGTCGCCGTCGAGGTTCGGGTCGACCGCGCGCTCCAGGCCTGCGATCAGCTGGTCGGTGCGCGCATAGACGGCCCAGCCGCCCGTCTCGTCGTGCTGCCAGCCCGCGACACGGATCGGAAGCAGGGACGCTCCCGGCGCGATTCCCTCGAGGCCGCCGGGCCCTCGGGCGCCGACCAGGATCCCGGCCATCTCCGTCGCGTGCCGCTCGACCCGGCTCGGGTCATCGGGGTCGCGTACCGCCTTCACCTCGGGATCGCCGCCGACGACGTCGACCCCGGGGAGCACGTGCCCGTGCAGGTACGGATGGGCGGCGTCGACGCCGGCGTCGAGGAGCGCGATCGTGACCCCGCGCCCGTCGTAGCCGGGCAGCCGGAGGTTCGGCAGCTCGCTCGTCCCGCCCTTCAACCCCGCCAGCTCTGACGAGATCGAGGCGGGGTAGGCGACACGGACCGGGTAGACGCCCGCAACTTCCGGTCGTCGCTCGAGGACGGCGATCGCGCGGGCGTCAAGGGGCGCCGAGAACCCGTTCAGCACCCGCGAGTAGCTGAACTGGATCTGGGGCCGGATGCCGCGCGTGCTGAGCTCCGCGAGCAGCTGCCGTTGGGCGGCGAGCGCCGAGCGCGTCCAGACGCGTTCCTTCTGCTGACTGGCCACGCCCCCGTTCTGCGCGACCCGCTGCGCCATCGACGGCGAGCGCAGCACGACCAGGACGCGCTGAGCGACGTCGACGGCCGGGTGGCCGCCGCCGACGAGCCCGCGCCAGGACGAGGCTTCCGAGATCAGCGAACGCTCCTTCGCGCCGCCCACGCCGAAGCCGACGACGAGCGTCGTTACCGCGACGGCTACGACCGCAAGCGAGGCCTCAGACAGCCGACGCGTACGCATCGAGCGCAAGATAGCCGGGCGGCAGGACTGGCTCGACGTAGCGCGCGGCCGAGGCGATCATCGCCGCATTGTCCGTGCAGAGCGCGAGCGGCGGCGCCTTCGCGTCCGGGAGCGAGGCTCGCAGCTCGGAGTTCGCCGCCACACCACCGACCACGGCCAGCCGGTTCGCCCCCGTCTGCGCAGCCGCCTCGAGCGTTCGTTCGACAAGCGCACGGACAATCGCCCGCTGGTAGCTCGCGGCCAGGTCGGCGCGGCACCTCTCCAGGTCCTCGCCCAGGCCCCGCACCTCGTAGAGCAGGGCGGTCTTCACGCCCGAGAAGGAGAAGTCGAGCCCCGGCACGCGCGCAACCGGGAAGTGGAAAGCGTCGGGGTCGCCCTCACGCGCGAGGCGGTCGATCTCGGCCCCTCCCGGGTAGCCGAGGCCGAGCAGGCGCGCGCCCTTGTCGAAGGCCTCGCCGGCAGCGTCGTCGAGCGTGGTGCCGATCGTCCTGAAGGCGCCGCGCTCGGGCACGTCGACCAGCAGCGTATGCCCGCCGCTCGCGAGCAGGCAGAGAAACGGCGGCTTGAGCGGCTCCGGCTCCAGGTAGAGCGAGGCGACGTGCCCGTGGAGGTGGTTGACCGGGACGAGCGGAAGTCCACGCGCCCACGCGAGCGCCTTGGCTGCGGAGAGGCCCACCAGCAGCGCGCCGATCAGGCCCGGGCCCTGCGTGACGGCGACCAGGTCGACGTCGTCGAGATCCGCGCCTGCCTCGTCGAGCGCTTCGCGAATGACCGGCAACACGAGCTCGAGGTGCCTGCGCGACGCCACCTCCGGCACCACGCCGCCGAAGCGCGCATGCAGGTCGGCCTGCGACGAGACCACGTTCGAGCGAATCGCCCCGTCCTCGACGAGCGCGGCCGCGGTCTCGTCGCAGGACGTCTCCAGCCCGAGGATCAGGAGTGCGTCGCCGGCTCCGAGACCGGGTCCTTCCACATGATCAGTGCGTCCTCGCGGTTGTCCGTGTAGTACCCGCGCCGCACGCCGCGGGGGCGAAACCCGAGCTCCTCGTAGAGCTTGATCGCACCGGCATTCGAGACGCGCACCTCGAGCGTGTAGCCGCGACGACTGCGGCCGGCGGTCAGCTCGAAGAGCCGGTTGAGCAGGAGCGAGGCGATGCCCTGGCGGCGGTGGCCGGGCTCGACGGCGACGTTCATCACGTGCCACGCGTCGACGTAGCGGGAGATGATCAGGTAGCCGATCAGGCGGCCGGTGTCGGCCTCGAACGCGCCGAGGCACATCGACGAGGGCTTCGCCAGCTCGCTCGCGAACATCGAGCGCGACCACGGCGTCGGATAGGAGCTGTGCTCGATCTCCTCGATCGCGTTGAGGTCCCGCAGCTCCAGGCGGCGAATCTCGACCTCGGCACTCACGGGTGTCGCTCCGCGTCCGGGATCCGTAGGTAGAGGGGCTCGACGGCCTCGGCGGGGCCGAAGCTGCCGGCGAGCGCGGCATGGAAACGGGCTCTCGGCAGGTGGCGTTCGTCGTCGTCCGGAGGAACCGTCACGCCGCGCTCCTCGAGCACCTTGCGGTAGCGAAGCGCGCCGTCGCCAACGCACAGCTCCGCGACGACCTCCTGCGGGGAGCACACGGCGGGCCGGCCGTCCACGAGAATGAAGACCTCGCGGCGACCCGCGTCGATCACCGGCAGGCCACCCGGCGCGCCCTCTGCGAGGGCAGCGAGCGTGGAGACGCCTGCCACGGAGATGTCGAGCGCGAACGCCAGCCCGCGCGCCGCGGCGAGCCCCATCCGCAGGCCGGTGAAGCTCCCCGGCCCGGTCCCGACCACGATCCCCGTCAGCTCCGTGCGCTCGGCCCCGCTCATGCCGAGGAGCTCGTCTGCGTCTTCGAGCACCCGGACGGCCCGGGAGACCCGTTCTCCCAGCAGCTCTCCGTCGCGGACGAGCGCGGCAGTCGCGACGCTCGTCGCCGTGTCAAACGCGAGTGTCAGCACCCCCGAACAGGCGGTCGAGCACGTCCACTTCCGGGCTTTCCAGCGTGATCAGTCTACGAGCGGGATCCACGTGCGACAAACGTACCTCCACGCGCACCGGCGGGAGCGCATCCACCGCTGCCTCGGGCCACTCGACGAAGCAGATCGCGTCCGCGAAGTAGGGCTCGAGATCGCCCCACTCGGCCGCCGAGAAGCCCCGGAAGCGAAAGAGGTCGAGGTGCGAAACGTCGGGGTCGGCCGGGTAGCGGTGGCCGACGGTGAAGGTCGGGCTCGTCACAGGGACAGTGACCCCCAGCGCGCGGCAGGCGCCGCGGACGAAGGTCGTCTTGCCGCTGCCGAGCTCGCCGGAGACCGTCACCACGTCGCCCGCGCGCAGGTCGGACGCGAGCGTGGCGGCGATCGCCTCCGTCTCCGCCGGCGAGGCGGAGCGCAGGTCCATGGATCAGAAAAGGCCGAGCTGGACTGCCGGCTCGGACGCGACCGGAGCCAGCAGCGGCTCCAGGGCGACGGGCTCTGCGGGTTCCCGTCCGAGCAGCTCCGGGAGGCGCGCGAAGTCCTGCTCCAGCACCTTCAGCATCGCCGGCGTGTAGAGCGCGGCGGCGGGGTGGTAAAGCGGGTAGAGCAGGACGCGGCTGCCGCCGAGCGTCACCTCCTGCTCGGCGCCGTGGACGCGCGTGATCCCTGCCGGCTTGCCCGAGAGGAGCTTCGTGGCGAAGTTCCCGAGCGTCGCGACGACGCGTGGGCCGATCAGCTCGATCTGCCGGAAGAGGTGTCCCTCGCAGGCCTGGATTTCGTCCGGAGCGGGATCGCGGTTTCCGGGAGGCCGGCACTTCAGGACGTTCGCGATGTAGACGTTCCCGCGCTCGAGCCCGATCCCGGCCAACAGCTTGTCGAGCAGCTTGCCGGCCTGCCCGACGAAGGGGTAGCCCTGCTTGTCCTCGTGGAAGCCGGGAGCCTCGCCGACGAACATCAGGTCCGCGTGCGGGTCGCCCACGCCGAAGACGACCTGCGTGCGGCCCTGTGAGAGGCGGCACTTCGTGCACCCGGAGACCTCTTGTTCGAACTCCTCGAGCGGCGCGCGGAGGGCCGGATCGTGCACGGCGGGCAGTCTAGGCCCACCGGCGGATGGATGCCCAGCGTCAGTGCCCGCAGCCGCAGCTGCCGCCGCAACAACCGCCCGACGGGCCGCCGTAGCTCGGCTGCTCGCCGGTGCCGTGGGTCGCGAAGACCGAAAACTGCTTGCGCACGTTCGCGGAGGAGCAGTCGGGGCAATCCGGCTGCTCGCCGTTGCGGACGAGCTCCTCGAAGTGCGACTCGCACTCCATGCACACGTATTCGTAGATCGGCACCTCTCAGACCCTAGCAGCGGTGGTTTCCTGGGCCCGCGGCAACTCGAAGAAGAAGGTCGAGCCCTCGCCGGGCCGGGAATGAACGCCGATCGTGCCGCCCATCCGCCGCACGAGCTCGCGGCAGATGTATAGCCCGAGGCCGGTGCCGCCGGCCCCGTGCTGCGAGCCACCGCGGTAGAACTTCTCGAAGACCGCCTCCTGCTCGGCGGGCGCGATCCCGACGCCTTCGTCTGCGACCTCGACGCGGACGCTCGCCGGCGAAGAGGCTGTCCTCACGACCACCTCGCCGCCGTCGGGCGAGTACTTGACCGCGTTGTCGATCAGGTTGACGAGCACCTGCTCGATCCGGCCACGATCGCCCACCGCGGTCGCGGTCCCGTTCGTGCGGGCGATTAGCGAGACCGTCTCCGGGAGGCGCTCCCGCATCGTCTCGGCCGCCCTCAGCACCAGCTCGCCGACATCGACGTGCTCCACGTCGACGCGCACGTCGCCCCGGTCGAGGCGGTTGGCGAGCAGCACCTCCTCCGTGATCTGCGTCAGCCGCGTGCCCTGCGCCCCGATCATCTCCAGCAGCTGCTGCCGCCGCTCCGGGCTGAGCGCGATGTCGTCGCGCAGGAGGGTCTTCGCGGCGCCGAGCACGGCTGTCATCGGCGTGCGTAGCTCGTGCGAGACGGTGGCGATGAAGTCGCTCTTGGCCGCCTCGAGGTCCCGTTCGAGAGTCAGGTCGCGGAAGGCATAGACGATGCCGCCCGGACTGCGAACGGCCACGAACGAGAGCCACAGCTCGCGGCCCTTGACCTCCACCGGCAGCGTCACCGGCTGCGCGGGCCAGGCGCTGCCGGAGACCGAGATCTCCGACGCGATCGCCGGCCAGCTCTCAAAGATCCGATGGACCTCGCGCCCGACTGCTTCCTCGCGCGCAAGGCCGGTCACGAGCTCGGCCGCGCGGTTCCAGAAGCGGATCCATCCCTGGCGGTCGAGCAGGAAGACGCCGTCGCCGATTGCCTCCAGCACCCGTGCCGCATGCTCACGCTCGGCGGCGGTCGCCTCGGCGCGAGCCCGCGCCGCCGCCTCCATCTGCGCCTGCGTGTGCAGCCGTGCGTTGCGCACCGCCGCGGCCATCAGGCCGATCAGGCCTTCTGCGAGCTCGAGCTGCTCCGTGTCGTACTCGGCGTGCTCGTCCATCAGCTGGATGACGCCCACCACTTCGCCCTCCTGCTTGACCGGGAGCATCAGGGCCGACCGGACGCTTGGCGAGCCCTCATCCGGGAGCTTTCGAACGTGGCCCTCACGGTCGACGTCGTAGTAGACGCCGGTGGGGTCCTTCACGCGCTCCGGCACGTCGTTCACCAGCAGCGACTCGCCGCTCATGATCACGCGGCTCTGCATCCCGCCGCCCTCACGGTTGAGCGGCACCGGAGGCAGGATCGACGGGTCGAGCTTGCCGCCGTCGACCCAGGCGTAGTCGCAGCTGATCAGGCCCGTTTCGGGGTCGAACGACGAGACGATCACGCCGTTGTGCGGCACCGCCTCGGCGAGGAGCTCGTGGAAGCGGTCGTAGACACGCTCCAGCTCGAGCGTTTCGTTCAGGTAGCGCGCTGCCGCAAGCAGAAGCTCCGCTTTCTCAGCCCCCGTGTGACGCCCCACGTCTCCATCATCATGCCCTAGTCGTGTTCAAAAGTCTCCCCGTGCGGCTCATCGGGCGGATCGTCGTGCTGGAACCGCTACAGCCCGAGCACGTCGACGGACTGCGGGCCGCAGCGGATGACGAGCGCATCTGGCGCTGGATGGTGACGCGCGACGTCGACGCCTGGATCGCCGACGCGCTGCGAACGACGGACGAGCGCCAGCCCTTCGCGGTGCTCCACGACGGGGAGGTGGTCGGCTCGACGAGCTACATGTCGCTCGCGCCCGAGCACCGGCGGCTCGAGATCGGCAACACGTGGATGAATCCGTCGACGTGGGGCACGGGCGCGAACGTCGAGGCCAAGTACCTGCTGCTCCGCCACGCGTTCGAGGAGGTCGGCTGCCTGAGGGTCGAGTTCAAGACGGACGCGCTGAACGAGCGCGCCCGAGCGGCACTCGCGGCGCTGCCGGCCGAGTTCGAGGGCATCCACCGCCGGCACATGCTCGTGCGCGACGGCGAGCGCCGCGACTCCGCCTGGTACGCGGTCATCGTCGATGACTGGCCGGCGGTTCGCGAGGCGCTCGAGCAGAGGTTGTCCCGCAAGGCCGGTCTGGTGTAGGACCGCAGGGTGCACGAGACGCCGCGCACGCTCCACAGCGTTCGCGAGGACGCCTTCAACTACGTCTGGGACAACGCGATCGAGCCGGCGCTCGAGGTCGAGCCGGGCGATGCGATCGAGCTGCGCGTGCGCGACGCGTCGGACGAGCAAATCGGCCCCGACTCGGGCGTCGAGGCCGTGGCCGCGCTCGACTTCGACCACGTGAACCCGGTCAGCGGTCCGGTGTTCGTGAAGGGCGCGCGCCCCGGAGACGTGCTCGAGATCGAGCTGCTCGAGCTCCGGCCGCGCGACTGGGGCTGGACGGCGCTGATCCCCGGCTTCGGCCTGCTGGCCGACGAGTTTCCCGACCCGTGGCTGCGGATCTCGTCGGTCGATCCCGAGCGACGGCGCGTCGTCTGGAGCGACGATGTCTCGCTTCCGTACCGTCCGTTTCCCGGGACTATCGGCGTCGCCCCCGCGGAGCCGGGGCAGCATTCGATCGTCCCGCCATCGCGCTGGGGCGGGAACATCGACACGAAGCACCTCCTTCCCGGCACGACGCTGTACCTACCGGTGGGCATCGAAGGAGCGCTCTTCTCGCTCGGCGACACGCACGCTGCGCAGGGCGACGGTGAGGTGTGCGGGACCGCGATCGAGACCGCGATGGACGTGGTGGTGCGGCTCTCGGTGCGCCGCGACTTCGCGATCGAGGCACCGCAGTACCACCTGCCGGAGGGCTCGCTGGCGGCGGGCGAGCAGTCGGCCTACCACGTCTGCACCGGCGTCGGGCCGGACCTGATGGAGGCGGCGAAGGACGCGGTGCGCGGAGCGATCAGGCGGCTCGTGGAGCGGCGCGGGCTCGAGCGTCAGGAGGCGTATGCGCTCTGCAGCGTCGCCGCCGACCTGCGCATCCACGAGGTGGTGGACGCCCCGAACTGGGTGGTCGGAGCGTTCCTGCCGAACAACGTGTTCGAGAAAGGAGTGCGGTGATGGCTACGGAGGCCGTGGCGGTCGAGGAACGAGGGCACGGGGTGCTCCGGCGGGAGCTTCGCTTCTGGGAGGCGATCGCCCTTTCGATCGGGATCATGGCTCCGACGGCGGCGATGGCCCTGAACGGCGTCGCGCCGGCGGGGCTGATCGGCCGCGCGGTGCCGTTGGCGTTCCTGTTCGCGGCGATCGCGATCGCGTTCGTCTCGTACGCGTTCATCCGCCTGACGCGGCACTTCAATCACGCAGGGTCGGCCTACGCGCTCACCGGCGTAACGCTCGGCGCTCGCCCCGGGTTCTTCACGGGCTGGGCGCAGATGGGCACGTATGCAGCCTTCACCGCGGCCTCGATCGCGGAGGTCGGGCTCTTCGGCGAAGCCTTCTTCACCAGCACCGGCATCTGGAACGACCCGTCCTGGATCGTCATCTCCCTGATCGCGGCCGTCCTGATCGCGGCGGTTGCCTACTCCGACGTCAAGTTCGCGACCAGGTCGCTGCTTCTGATCGAAGCTCTCTCGGTGACGCTGATCGTGATCCTGATCGTCTGGATCTACGCGAAGGTGATCGGCGGGTCGGCCCCGAACGGCCAGGACTTCTCGCTCAAGGCGTTCTCGCCGCCACCCGGCGTCGGGATCGGCGCGATCGCGTTCGCGTCGGTGTTCGGCTTTCTCTCCTGGGCAGGGTTCGAAGGCGCTTCGGCGCTCGGCGAGGAGACGAACAACCCCCGTCGTAACATCCCTGCCGCGATTGCCGGTGCCGTCGGGTTTACCGCGGTCTTCTACGTGATCGTGATGTTCGCGCAGTCGCTCGGCTTCGGCCTGGACGCGGCCGGCGTGAAGGCGTTCGCCTCGTCCGGCGCACCGCTCGGCGACCTGTCGACGACGTTCATCGACAAGGGCTTTGCCGATGCCGTCGACTTCGGCGCGATGGTGAGCGCGTTCGCGAGCGCGCTCGGGACCGCCGCGGCTAGCTCGCGGATCCTGTTCGCCCTCGGCCGCGACGGATTCCTCAGCCGCCGCCTCGGAGACGCGTCAGCGCGCACCGGGGCGCCCGCCAACGCGCTGGCGGTCGTGATGCTGGTGGCCGTCGGAACGGTTGTCGCCCTGCGCATCAACGGCACGACCTCGACGAACGTCTTCTTCTACATGGGGACGATCGGGGTGCTCAGCCTGCTCGTCGCGTACATCGTGACCAACCTGGGCGCGGCGAAGTTCCTCGTCTTCGACCGGCGCGAGAACCCGCTGCAGCTCGCGATCTTCACGATCGCGATCGGGGCGCTCGTCTACGTCGAGTACAAGAACATCAAGGGAACGGCCTATCCGTACGACCGCTTCCCGTTCATCGTTCTCGGCTGGCTCCTGCTCGCAGTCCTGATCATGGCGCTCTTCCCGAAGCTCGTGCGCCGGATCGGCGACAACCTCAGCCGCGCCGAGGGCATCCAGCGGCCTCCGCCGGCTTCGTGACGGCGCTGGGCGGGTACGATTCGCCCGCCCGGTATCCGCTACGGAACTGGAGCTTTCGATGGTGAGGAGCGTGAACGTGATCGGTCGCGGCCGCGTGGGCTCGGCGATTGCTGGACGGTTGGAAGAGCGCGGGATCGAGCTGCGCGAGGACGCGGAGCTGACGCTGCTGTGCGTCCCGGACACGGCCATTCGGGACGTGGCGCAGGGACTGTCCCCGGGACACGGCTCCTGGGTCGCCCACGTCAGCGGCGCCACACCGCTCTCGGCGCTCGACCCTCACGAGCAGCGCTTTTCGCTTCACCCGCTGCAGACGTTCACACGCGCGCGAGGGCCGGAGCAGCTCGACGGCGCCTGGGCGGCGGTCACGGCAGAGACGGACGAGGCTCGCGAGCTCGGCTTCGAGCTGGCGCGCCTGCTCGGGCTCGAGCCGTTCGAGCTCGAGGACGCCGACCGGCCGCTCTACCACGCCGGGGCGGTCGTGGCCTCGAACTACCTCGTCGCGCTGCACGAGGCGGCGGCGGGGCTCGTGGCCGCCGCGGGCGCGCCGCCGGAGGCGCTCGAGCCGCTGATGCGCCGCACGATCGAGAACGGCTTCGAGCTGACCGGCCCGATCGAGCGAGGCGACTGGGAGACGGTCGAGGCGCACCGTGAGGCGATCCGCCGCGCGCGGCCGGATCTCGAGGAGCTGTACGACATCCTGGCGGAGGCGACGGTCCGGTGAGGATCGCCCGCACGGCCGGCGAGCTTCCGCGCGACGGCGAGATCGGGCTCGTTCCGACGATGGGCGCCTTCCACGAGGGCCACCTCTCGCTCTTCCGGGCGGCGCGCGCCGAGAACGAGGTGGTCGTCGCCACCCTGTTCGTCAACCCGGCCCAGTTCGCGGAAGGCGAGGACCTCGAGGCGTACCCACGCGACGAGGACAATGACGCCGAGGTTGCCGAGGCGGCCGGGGTCGACGTCCTGTTCGTGCCTGCGGTGAAGGAGATCTACCCCGAGGGCTTCCAGACCTGGGTCGAGGTCGAGCAGCTCGGGACAGTGCTCGAGGGCGAGCACCGCCCCGGGCACTTCCGCGGGGTCGCGACGGTCTGCTTGAAGCTCTTCAACCTCGTCCGGCCCCGGCGGGCCTACTTTGGCCAGAAGGACGCCCAGCAGGTCGCGGTCGTCAAGCGGATGGTGCGCGACCTCGCCCTGCCGGTCGAGATCCGCGTCCTCCCGATCGTGCGTGACCCCGACGGGCTGGCGCTCTCGTCGCGCAACGAGTACCTCTCGCCGGAGGAGCGCGATCGGGCGCTCGCACTGCCGCGTGCTCTCGCCGCACGGGACCGGAGCCTGCTCGACGGCCTCGAGGTCGACTACTTCGAGGAGGCCGACTTCGAGCCCCGCGTGCTCGCCGGCGCTGTGCGAGTCGGCCGCACTCGTCTCATAGACAACGTCGTGATCGAAGGAGATAGCCCATGAGCAAGTACGCGTCCTGGACCCACGGCAAGCTGCCGCTGACCGAGCTCCAGGAGCTCAAGCGCCGCGGCCAGAAGCTCGCGATGGTCACGGCCTACGACTTCCCGAGCGGCCGTATCGCCGACGAGGCCGGCGTCGAGCTCGTGCTGGTCGGCGACTCGGCCGGGATGGTCGTCCTCGGCAACGACTCCACGGTGCCGGTCACGGTGGAGGAGCTGCTGATGCTCACGCGGGCGGTCACGCGCGGCGCGAAGCGGCCGCTCGTGATCGCCGACATGCCGTTCGGCTCCTTCCAGGTCTCCGACGATGTCGCGGTCGCGAACGCGGTGCGCTTCGTGAAGGAAGCCGGCGCGGACGCGGTCAAGCTCGAGGGTGCCGGCCCGACCCTCTCGCGGGTGCAGTCGATCGTGGGCGCCGGCGTGCCGGTGATGGGCCACGTGGGCCTGACTCCGCAGTCCGCGACGATGCTCGGCGGCTTCAAGGCCCAGGGCCGCACCGCCGCGAAGGCCGAGCGGCTCTACGACGAGGCGCTCGCGCTCGAGGCGGCCGGGTGCTTCGCGATCGTGCTGGAGGCGGTTCCGGCTCCAGTCGCTGCGCGCGTCACGGAGGCGCTGCAGGTGCCGACGATCGGTATCGGCGCCGGACTGGACTGCGACGGGCAGGTGCTCGTCTGGCACGACCTGCTCGGGCTCTACGAAGGCAAGGCGCCGCGCTTCGTCAAGCGCTACGCGGACCTCGCGACCGAGGCACGGCGCGCGCTCGAGGCCTACGTCGACGACGTGCGCGAGCGCCGCTTCCCCGAGACGCAGCACACCTACGCGATCCCGGACGAGGAGCTAGAGGCGTTTGAAGGGTGGGTCGCGTCGCATGAGGATGCGCAGGCCCACCACGAGTAGCGCGAGCGACCAGCCGGCGAAGAGGAGCTCGAGGACGATGAAGACGGCGTTGCCGGCGCCGTGGTCGGAACCGCCGCTTCTGAAGAGATCCTCGCCGTAGACGGCGAGCCGCACCGGCCAGACCACGAGCAGCGAGAGGGCGATCGGCGCGGCCGCGAACGCGAGCAAGTGGCGCGATTGGCGGTAGGTGACGCCACCCCAGATCCGCGTCACGGCGTACAGCACGAGGCCGCCGACGAAGTAGGCGACGGCTCCGTAGACGCCGCCGCCGAGGAAGGCCCAGATCGCGACTTCGAGACCGTCCTGCGCGTGCGGGCCCTTCACGTCCATCAACGTGCTCGCTACCGGCGTCCAGAGCACCGACGCGATCCCGGCGAGCATGACGAGCGCGAGCACCGCCTCGCTGCGCGCGCGGGCGGCCACGTTGGTGTCGTCACGTAGGCCCTGGAGCACCTCGCGCGGCCGGACGAGCACGAACACAGCGCGCCGGAGCCAGACGAGCTCGTCGGCAGCCGGCGCCTCCACGTGGATGGGCGCTGCCATGCCTTCAGGCTAGTTGACGAACGCTCGGGCTAGGCCGCTGCCGGAACGCGCGCGAAGATCTCGCGCAGGTACTGCCCGGTCGCGGAGCCTTCGACCTCCGCTACGTCCTCCGGCGTACCGGTCGCGATCACCTCGCCGCCGGCCTCGCCGCCCTCGGGGCCGAGGTCGACGATCCAGTCGGCCTGCTTGATCACGTCGAGGTTGTGCTCGATCACGAGCACGGTGTTCCCCGCGTCGACGAGCCGCTGGAGCACGTCGAGCAGCTTCTCGATGTCCGCGAAGTGGAGGCCGGTGGTCGGCTCGTCGAGGATGTACAGCGTCCGGCCGGTCGCGATCTTCCCGAGCTCCTTCGCGAGCTTGACCCGCTGCGCCTCGCCGCCCGAGAGCGTCGTCGCCGGCTGGCCGAGCTTCACGTAGTCCAGCCCGACGTCGTGCAGCGTCTGAAGCCGCCGCCGCAGCTTCGGGATCTTCGCGAAGAAGCGCAGCGCCTCCTCGACCGACATCTCGAGCACGTCCGCGATCGACTTGCCCTTGAAGCGCACCTCGAGCGTCTCGCGGTTGTAGCGCTTGCCGCCGCAGGTCTCGCACGGCACGTAGACGTCGGGCAGGAAGTGCATCTCGATCTTGATCGTCCCGTCGCCCTTGCACGTCTCGCACCGGCCGCCGCGCACGTTGAACGAGAACCGGCCCGGCTTGTAGCCCCGCACCTTCGCCTCGGGCGTGAGCGAGTAGAGCTCGCGGATCGGCGTGAAGATGTCGGTGTACGTCGCCGGGTTCGACCGCGGAGTGCGCCCGATCGGCGACTGGTCGATGTCGATCACCTTGTCGAAGCACTCGATCCCCTCGCAGCCGAGGTGGTCGCCGGGCTTCACCCGCATCCGGTGCAGCCGGTTCGCGAGCGCTTTGTAGACGATCTCGTTCACGAGCGTGGACTTGCCGGAGCCCGAGACGCCCGTCACGCAGACGAACTTCGCGACCGGGAACTCGACGTCGATGTCCTTCAGGTTGTGCATCGAGGCGCCCCGGATCCAGAACGAGCCGAGGTCCTCGCTGCGCCGCTCCGGGACGGCGATCTCGCGCGCCCCGGCGAGAAATTGCCCCGTCACCGAGTCGGCGTTCCGCTCGACGGCCGTCGCGGGCCCCTCTGCGACCACGAAGCCGCCGTGCTCGCCCGCGCCCGGGCCCATGTCCACCAAATGGTCGGCCGCGCGCATCATCTGCTCGTCGTGCTCGACCACGAGCACGGTGTTGCCGAGGTCGCGCAGCCGCTCGAGGGTCGCGATCAGCTTCCCGTTGTCGCGCTGGTGGAGCCCGATCGACGGCTCGTCGAGGATGTAGAGCACGCCCACGAGCTGCGAGCCGATCTGCGTCGCCAGCCGGAGCCGCTGTGCCTCGCCGCCGCTCAGCGTCGAGGCCGCGCGGTCGAGCTGCAGGTAGCCGACCCCGACGTTCTCGAGGAAGGTCAGCCGCTCGCGAATCTCCTTCAGGATCCGCGCCCCGATCAGCTGCTGGGTCTCCGTGAGCCGGAGCCCGTCGACGAACTCGATCGCCCGCTGCACCGACATCCGAGTGAACTCGTGGATGTTCTTCTCGCCGACGGTCACCGCCAGCACCTCCGGCTTCAGCCGCGCGCCGTGGCACACGGGGCAGGGCCGGAAGCTCATGTACTCCTCGATCCGCTCGCGCTGCTGGCTCGAGTCGGTCTCCTTGTAGCGGCGGTCGAGGCTCGAGACGATGCCCTCGAAGGCCAGCATGTAGGAGCGGCGCCGGCCCATCCGGTTGCGGTACTGGACGTAGACCTTGTCGCCGTTCGTCCCGTACAGGAACAGGTCCTGCTGCTCCTCGGAGAGGTCCTGCCACGGCGCCTCGAGATCGATCTCGTAGCGGTCCGCGATCGCCTGGATGACCGACTCGTAGAAGCTCGAGTTGCCGAGCGACCACGGCACCAGCGCGCCTTCGCCGATCGAGAGCGTCGGGTCGGGCACGAGCAGGTCGGGGTCGATCTCCTGCTGCGCGCCGAGGCCGGTGCACCGCGGGCAGGCGCCGTGTGGCGAGTTGAACGAGAAGATGCGCGGCTCGAGCTCCGGCAGCCCCACGCCGTGCTCGGGACACGCAAAGTTTTCGCTGAAGGTCATCTCCTCGCCATCGAGGACGTCGACCACGACCAGGCCTTCCGCAAGCTCCGCCGCCGTTTCGACCGACTGAGCGAGTCGTTGCCGAAGGTCGGCGCGCATGACGAGCCGGTCGACGACCACCTCGATCGTGTGCTTGTACTTCTTGTCGAGGGTCGGCGGCTCCTCGAGCAGGTGCTGCTCGCCGTCCACCTTCACGCGCGTGAACCCTTCCGCGCGCAGCTCCTCGAGCACGTCCCTGTACTCGCCCTTGCGGTCGCGGACGACCGGGGCGTTGACGGTGAACTTCGTCCCTTCCGGAAGCTGGAGGATCTGGTCGACGATCGCCTCCTGGCTCTGACCGGCGATGGGCCGGCCGCAGACGGGGCAGTGCGGCGTGCCGATGCGCGCGTAGAGCAGACGCAGGTAGTCGTAGATCTCTGTGACGGTGCCGACGGTGGAGCGCGGGTTCCGAGACGTCGTCTTCTGGTCGATCGAGATCGCCGGCGAGAGCCCGTCGATCGAGTCGACATCGGGCTTCTCCATCATCTGCAGGAACTGCCGCGCGTAGGCGGAGAGGCTCTCGACGTAGCGCCGCTGGCCCTCCGCGTAGATCGTGTCGAAGGCGAGGCTCGACTTCCCCGAGCCGGAGAGCCCGGTGACGCAGATCAGCGAATGCCGCGGCAGGCGGACGGTGATGTCCTTGAGGTTGTGCTCTCGTGCGCCGTGAACGACCAGCTCTTCCTGGGCCATAACCACGCCATGTTACCCAGGCGGGTCGGATCGAACAAGTGTTCGCTTAGGCGACGTCAGCCCTCTTGATCACCGCGGTTCCGGCGACGCCGACGACCGCCGTGTAGGCGAGCGCGAGGCCGAGCCCCGGCCAGAAGCTCAGCACGCTGGAGCCCTGCGTGCCGGCCTCGACGACCGCTGCGACCACGTGCCCGGGCGCGTACTTCTGGATGCCTGCGATGGCAAGGAGCGGCTCGGCCACGAGTAGCCAGACGAGCGCGATCACCACCGTGGCCGTCTGCCGCCGCACGACCGCGCCCAGCCCGACGCCGAGCGCGCCGGTGATCGCCGCCGCGCCGATCGTCCCGAGCAGCAGGTGCAGCGCGGGGCTCGAGCCGAGATGAATCGGGACCGACCGGGCCGACAGCAGCAGCGCCGCGAAGCCCCACGCGAAGGCGGCCGAGACGAGCGCAAGCCCGGCGCCTGCCAGCGCGGCCGAGGTCAGCTTCGCCCCCACGATCCGCTCCCGCACCGGCATCACGAGGAACGTGTGGCTGATCGTCCCGTGCGCGTACTCGCCCGCCGACGACACGATCCCCAGGATCAGCGAGATCAACGCCGAAACCGCCGCGATGGAGACGACGTCGCGCTGGTTGTGAGCTTGCCCGAGGTCGTTGAGCGAGTTCTGGGAGACGTCGAGCGAGATCACGAGCACCTCCAGCGCGATCACCAGCAGCGCGAGCCAGATCAGCAGCCGGGTCGTCCGGAGCTTCAGCAGCTCGGAGCCGACGAGGCGGGTCACAGCGCCGGCCTCAATCCGAGCGCACCCGGCCAGCGGCGCAGACGGCCAAGCCAGCAAAGCCGGCTCGGCCTGAGGGCGACATCGCAAGCGACGTCGCTCACGACCGCCTCTCCGCGGTCAGCTCGAGGAAGACCTCCTCGAGGGTCGCCTCCTCCGCCCGCAGCTCGTGCAGGACGATCCCGGCCGCAGCCGCCAGCTCGCCGATCTGCTCGGGCGCGGCAGCCACGCGGACCTGCCCGTTCGCTCCGGCCACGGCCTCGAGCCCGGCCGTCACGAGCTGGTCGCGCAGCCGCTCCGCCTCGGGCGAGCGAACCACCGAGCCGCCCGCCGAGCGCGCCGTGAGCACCTCGAGCGGCTCCTGCGCCACGAGGCGTCCGCGGTGGATGATCACGACCTCGTCCACGATCTGCGCAACCTCCGGCAGGACGTGGCTGGAGATGAACACGGTGCCCCCGTCCGCGGCGAACGAGCGCAGGAAGTCGCGCAGCCAGCGGATTCCCTCGGGATCGAGCCCGTTCGCCGGCTCGTCGAGCACGAGCAGGTGCGGCTGTCCGAGCAGCGCCCCCGCCACGCTCAGGCGCTGCCGCATGCCGAGCGAGTAGCCGCCCACCCGCCGACGGGCCACCGCGGTGAGCTC
>JBKPAM010000123.1:0-5668 GCA_046726435.1 Actinomycetota bacterium | reverse complement strand
AGAGCTCCTTTCACAATGAGGCGTTCCTGAGCCGACGGAAGCAGACGAGGCAGCAGCCGATGGCGAGGAACGCCTCGTGGATGTCGGCGCGGCGGTCGTAGCGGACGAGTAGTCGTTTGAACTGGTGCAGCCAGGCGAAGGTGCGCTCGACCACCCAGCGGTAGCGCCCGACGCCCGAGCCGTGTTCGGTCTGGCGACGGGCGATCTCGGTGGAGATCCCGCGCTTGCAGAGCTCACGCCGCTGCGGCTTGTGGTCGTAGGCCCGGTCGGCTGTGACCCGATCTGGCCGTCGACGTGGCCGACCGACCCGGCCGCGTACCGGCGGGACGCGATCGACGAGCGGGATCAGCTGGGTGATGTCGTTGCGGTTGCCGCCCGTGAGCGTCCAGGCGAGCGGGATCCCCGTCGCATCGACGAGGAGGTGGTGCTTGGAGCCCTTTCTGGCTCTATCAACCGGGCTCGGGCCCGTCGCGGCGCCCCCTTTTTCGCTTGCACATGACTCGAGTCGGCCACTGCACGCGACCACTCGATCTCCCCCGCCGCGCGCAACCTCGCAAGCAGGAGCTCGTGCAGTCGCTCCCAGACGCCGGCCTTCTGCCACTCGTCCAGCCGGCGCCAGCAGGTCACACCCGAGCCGAAGCCGAGCTCGAGCGGCAGATGGGGCCATGAGATCCCTGTGTGGAGCACGAACAAGATCCCCTGCAGCGCCTGCCGGTCCGGCAAGCGCTTCCGACCCGGATAGCGAAACCGTCGCTCCACCTTCGGCAGCAGCGGCTCGATCAACTCCCACAGCTCGTCCGAGACGATCCACGGCGCAGCGGCCATCGGCACTCCTCTCAGCTTGACGACAGGTGCCGACGGCCTTCGCGGTCACAAGACGGGTCCCTGCGTCATTCCGAAAGGAGCTCTAAGGCTGAACGGGAGGAAATGAACGCGCGACACGAGCGTGTTCTGGCGAACGCGCGCCGAACCCGTGAGCTGGCCGAGCGAGCGCAGGCAAAGCTCGACGCCCAGCGCGAGCGCGGATAGACGCCTCAGCGCCCCCGCTTAGATGACGTTCAGCTCGGCGCGCGCCGTTCCGCGTGCGAATCGGTCCGCGTCGAACTGCGAGAGGTCGAACGTCGGCTCGAGACCGAGTGCCAGCTCCGCGAGGTGCTCGCCCACGACGAGCCCCTGCTGGAAACCGTGGCCGGAGAAGCCTGTCGCGTACAGGAGTCCCTCCGGGTCGGCGGCCGCCCCGATCAGGGCGTTGTGATCCGGGCTCATCTCGTAGAAGCCCCACATCGTGTGGCGCACCTCGAGCTCGGCGAGCGCCGGTACCCGCCTCGCTGCGAGCGGCGCCAGGTTGTCCAGCGGTTGCCCCCCGAAGAGAATCCCGTCGCCTTCGCGATGGAAGTAGAACGAGGTGCTGAAGTCGATCGTGAGCGGCAGCTGCTCCGGAAAGTGCGGCGCCTCTCCAGTCACGTGCATGTACCGGCGCTCGGGCTCGACCGGCAGGTCGAATCCCGCCGTCGCGGCGAGCTCACGCGACCAAATGCCTGCCGTAAGGACGACGCACGCGGTGTCGATCCGCCCGTGCCTTGTGTCGACGCCGGTGACGCGCCCGCCCTGGACGAGGATCCGCTCCACCGCGCGTGACTGCTCGACGCGCGCCCCGAGCCCGGCGGCCCGCCGCGCGCATCCCTGAACGACCAGGTCGGGGGTGACGGTACCGGCCAGTGCGTTGAAGACGGCGCCGCAGAGATCTTCGACCGCGAGCTGGGGCACGATCTCCTGCGCCTCCACCGGCGTCAACAGGCGGGTCTCGATCCCGGCCGCGGCTTGGTGCACGACATCAGCCTCGAAGCGCTCGACATCGGCGGGGTCGTCGAGGAGGAAGAGGTAGCCGTCCAGGCGGAGGTCGAGCTGCTCGCCCAGCTCCTCCTCGAAGCGCTGCAGCCGCCGGATCGACTCGAGCCCGATGCTGACGTTCAGCTCGTCCGAGAACAGTGTCCGGACACCGCCGGCGCAATGGCCCGTCGAGCCGCTGGCGAGCGTGTCGCGCTCCAGTAGAACCGGCCGCCGGCAGCCGAGCTCGGCGAGGTAGCGCAGCGCGGCCGCACCCATCACGCCTCCCCCGATCACGACCACGTCCGCGCGCTCGCTCACGGGCCCGATCATCGCCCATGTCCGAGTACCCTGCCGCCGTGCCTCTGCGAGTCTGCGTTGCCGGCGTGACGGGCTGGACCGGAAGTGCGGTTGCCGAGGCCGTCGAGGGCGCGGACGACCTCGAGCTCGTCGCGGGTGTTTCCCGCTCGGACCCGGCCAGCCACTCGACCGTCGAGGATGCGCTCGACGCCGTGCCGGCGGACGTGCTCGTCGACTACACGCACGCGGACGCGGTCAAGGAGCACGTGCTCGCGGCAATCGATCGGTCCGTCGCCGTCGTCGTCGGGTCGAGCGGCCTCTCGTCCGCCGACTACGAGGAGCTCGACGCGCGAGCGCGGCAGCAACAGGTCGGCGTCATCGCCGCCGGCAACTTCTCGCTCACCGCGGCGCTTTTGCTCCGGTTCGCGACCGAGGCGGCGCGCCACCTCCGGAGCTGGGAGGTGATCGACTACGCGAGCCTCGGCAAGCCCGACGCGCCGAGCGGCACCGCGCAGGAGCTAGCCGAGCGCCTTGACGCCGTTGCGTCGCCGATCGTCGGCGTGCCTGTAGAGGAGACGCTGGGCGCGCGGGAGGCGCGCGGCGCCACGGTCGGGGCGACGCAGGTGCATTCGCTGCGGCTGCCGAGCTTCAGCGTGTCCACGGAGATCGTGTTCGGCGGCGAGGACGAGCGTCTCTCGATCCGCCACGACGCCGGCTCGACGCCCGCGCCGTACGTCGCCGGCACCCTCCTCGCCATCCGCGCCGTGCCGGGACGCGTCGGCGTGACGAGGGGTCTCGACCAGCTCTTCTGAACCACGAGCTGGACGCGCTCCGAGCGACTCGAGCTCGCGCTTACGCCGGGACTGCGGCCCGCTCGGTCGCATCCGCGATCTCGCGGACGACCTCGGCGAGGTCGTGGTTCGCGTTCCAGATGCGCCGCTGGCGGTCGCTGCTGTTGCCTCGCGCGAGGATCTCGCGGATGCCCTCCAGCTCCTCCTCGGAGCCGAGCTCGCGCGCGTGCGGCGCGATCTCCTTCAGCGTCCGCCGCACGAGCTGCGCCACCGGGATCCGGTTGCGGCGGCCGGTCGCGAGGTCCATGACCGGCGCCTCGAGCCCGTAGCGCGCCGCGAGCCACTTGTTCTCGGTGGTCAGGATCCGGTGGTACGAGGGGATCTCGGCACCTACCGCGTCCCGCTCGGAGTAGAGCTTCACCAGGGCCTGGCAGAAGGCCGCCAGCGCGACGGCGTCCTCGACCAGCGTGACCGCGTCGCAGATCCGGATTTCGACCGTGCCGAGCCGCGGGTGAGGGCGGATGTCCCACCAGATGTGGGTGTAGTCCGCGATGCAGCCGGTCTTCTCGAGCTGGCCGACCACCTCGGCGTAGTCGGCGTAGTCCCGGAAGCGCGGCGGCGGCCCGGAGCGGGGGAAGGCGGCGAAGACCATCTGGCGGCTCGACGCGAGCCCGGTCAGTTCCCCGCGCCAGAACGGCGAGCTCGCCGAGAGCGCGAGCAGCGACGAGAGGTGGGCGAGGAGGCCGTTGACGATTTTGATCGCCCGCTCGGGGTCGTCGACGGCGACGTGGATGTGCAGGCCGAAGATCAGCTCGCGCCGAGCGACGTACTGCAGCTGGTCGACGAGGTGCCGGTAGCGGTCGCGCGCGGTGATGCGCTGTCGCTCGAAGAGGCTGAACGGGTGCGTGCCGGCCGAGCCGACGCGCATCCCTCGCTCGGCGGCGAGGCCGGTGACGTAGCCGCGCAGCTTCCGCAGCTCGGCGTCGACGTCGGCGGGCGTCTGGCACACGGGCGTCGCGATCTCGAGCACCGACTGCATCAGCTCCGGGTTGACCTGCTCCTCGAGCTCGTGCCCCTCCGTGGCGGCGAGCACGGCCTCGACGTGCTGGACGAGATCGAGCGTCTCGCCGTCGAGGAGCATGTACTCCTCCTCGACCCCGAGCGTGTAGGGCTCGCCCTTGCCGAAGTTGTGGTCGAGCACGCTGCCGCCCGGTGCGAAGCTCTTGCCGGTGATCGTGGCGGGGAAGATCTGCTTCATTCCGGCACGACCGCCTCGGCCTCGAACTCGACCTTCCAGCGCGGGTCGAGCAGGCTGCTGACCACGACGAACGAGGTCACCGGGCACACCGAGCCGAAGACCTCGCCGTGGGCGCGACCGACCTCCTTCCAGTCGTCGGCGTCGGTCAAGTAGCCTCGGGTGCGGACGACGTGCTCGGGCCCTGCCTCGAGCTCGGCGAGCGCCGCGAGGACGATCTCGAGGCAGCGCTTCGTCTGCGCGTACGCATCGACCGGCGGATCGGCTTCGCCGGGCATGATCGGCGCCGTTCCGGCGACGTGCACGTGCGGGCCGACGCGCACGGCCCGCGAGTAGCCGACGGTGGCCACGTAGGGAGACTCGGCTGGGACGACCCGGCGATCCACGAGCACTGCCTAGTATCGCCTGCGATGGAGGCGCTGCGGCAAGTCGAGGCGTGGCCGGCGGAGACGGTTGCGGTGGGCGTCGTGCGGGGCGGGGAGGAGGCGGGCTCGCACGGGCCGCGCGAGCGCGCCTTCCGCTGGGCCTCGGTGACGAAGCCGGTGACCGCGCTGGCGACGCTCGTTGCCGCGGAGGAGGGGATCCTCGATCTCGACCAAGCCGCCGGGCCGTCGGGCTCGACGGTGCGGCATCTGCTCGCGCACGCCTCGGGCCTCCCGTTCGAGGGGCGCGAGCCGATCGGCCGGCCCGGACAGCGGCGGATCTACTCGAACTCCGGCTTCGAGGTTCTCGCCGAAGTCGTAGGCGCGGCCGCGGAGATGCCGTTCGCGCAGTACCTGGACGCCGCGGTGCTCGGGCCGCTGGAGCTCCGGGCCGAGCTGCGCGGCTCGCCGGCCGCGGGCTTGGAGGGCAGCCTCGACGACCTCCTCCGCCTGGCGGTTGAGCTGCAACGTCCGCGACTCGTGGCGCCGGAGACGCTTGCAGAGGCGACGATGGTCCAGTTCCCGGGGCTCGTCGGCGTGCTGCCCGACATCGGCCGCATGGAGCCGAACGACTGGGGTCTCGGCTTCGAGCTGCGCGACGAGAAGACGCCGCACTGGACGGGGTCGCTCAACTCGCCGCGCACGTTCGGGCACTTCGGCGGCACCGGCACCTTCCTCTGGGTCGACCCCCGCGCGGAAGTGGCGCTCGCGTGCCTGACCGACCTCGACTTCGGCCCGTGGGCCCTCGAGGCCTGGCCGCGGCTCGCCGACGCCGTGCTCACGGCATGAGGAGCGCTTCGGGGTCGGTCCAGGGTCATTCCGGATAGCCGCTCGGGGGCGGCGAGTGCAACCCTCGACCGCATGGAAGAGCACACGGTCGAGCGGCCGGCGGCGAAGCGCCTCGAGCGCAGCTCGTCGGACCGCATGGTCGCCGGCGTCTGCGGGGGCCTGGCGCGCTACTTCGACATCCATCCCGCGTTCTACCGGGTCGGCTTCGTCGTCCTCGCGCTGATCGGCGGCGCCGGTGTCGTCATCTACGCGGCGGCCGCGCTGGTCATCCCGGCCGAAGGCGA
>JBKPAM010000122.1:0-8002 GCA_046726435.1 Actinomycetota bacterium | reverse complement strand
GGAACGCTAGCGCGAGTAGACCGCCGGCCGCCATCAGCGCGGCCGAGATCCACAGCGTCCGGTCGAGGCCGCTGACGAAGGCTGTCTGGACGGCGTCCAGCAGGTGCTGGGAGTGGTTGGCGGTCGCCGCGTCGACGCCAGCGACGGCGCTTTCGCGTGCGGGTCGGGCCATCGCGGGCGCGACGGCGTGCTCGAGCTGATCGCGGTAGGTTGCGTTGAGGATCGCGCCGAGGATCGCCGCCCCGAGCGCGCCGCCGACCATGCGGAGCGCCTGAAGGACGCCGGAGGAGACGCCGCTGCTCTCGCCGGACACCGCCCCGAGCGCCGTATCGATTGTCGTCGGCAGCACGAGCCCGAGGCCAAGTCCAGCGAGAGCGATCCAGGCGAGGGCCTGGGCATCGCCGGTAGCGACGGCGGTGGTCGCGCCGAGGGCGAGGGCCGCCGCAAGCATTCCGAACCCGACGGAAGCAACGGCTCGGGCGCCGGCGCGAGCTGTGATGCGATCAGCGAACGCTCCGCCGACGACCATGCCTGCGATCAGAGGAAGTAAGCGTATTCCGCTTCCCTGGGCGTTGGCGCCGCGCACGACCTGGAAATACAGCGGCGCTGCGAACAGCAGCCCGAATAGCGCGAACGAGACGATGGAGCTGAGGGCTGCCCCCCAAGCGAACCCGCGCGATCGGAACAGGGTCGGGTCGACCAGCGGCAGGTCGACCCGACGCTCCCAAAGAATGAGTCCGGCGAGCGCAAGCGCCCCACCGAGCATCTCGGCCAGCGCAGAACGATCGGTCCAGCCCACGTCGCCCGCTCTGATGACGCCGTAGGTCAGCAGTGCCAGCCCACCCGCGGACAGCGCGACGCCAATCACGTCGATCCGTTTCCGGGTGCTGCTGCGGCTCTCGGGCAGCAGGATGATGACCGCGAGGACGGCGAGTGCGACGACGGGCACGTTGATCAGGAAGACCCAGCTCCAGTCGAACTTGGTCAGCATCCAGCCGCCGAGCAGCGGTCCGATCGGGTAGCCGAGCATCGCGGCCGCCGTGATGGCTCCGATCGCGCGTGGCCGCTCGCTCTCGTCGAACAGCACGGGGAGCAGAGCGAGGATCATCGGGAGCACGACCGCGCCGGCCAGGCCGAGGAGCGCGCGGGCGGCGATGAACGCGTCGGCCGAGGGCGCCAAGGCGCACGCGATCGAGGCCACCCCGAAGAGGAGCAGCCCAAGGACGAGCATTTTCTTGCGGCCGTAGCGGTCGCCCAGCATCCCGCCCGGAACGAGCGCGGCGGCGAACACCAGCGTGTAGGCGGCCACGAACCACTGCAACTGACCCGTAGAGGCGTCGAGCGAGCGGCCGAGCGTCGGCAGGGCGACGCTGAGAATCGTGGCATCCAGGCCGACCGTCATAACTGCCAGCACCGCCGGCACGAGAGCCCACCACTTCCGTGAGGCCATCGGAATCCCCTTTTCGTCGAAGTCGACTGTCATAATACGTCATTATGACCGTCTATGTCAATAAGACGTGAACAGACAAAATGACAACTGATGCTAAACTTGAGCCGATGGCAATCGAAACTGGCAAGGGACCCTCGTACGACTTGCGTGAGCGCAAGCGCACCAGAACCCGGCTGATGATCCAGACGGAGGCCCTGCGCCTGTTCGGTGAGAAGGGTTACGCAGAGACGACCGTGGAGGAGATCGCCGACGCGGCAGCGATCTCGCCGCGCACCTTCTTCCGCTACTTCCCGAGCAAGGAGGACGTCGTGATCTGGGACGAGTACGACCCGCTCGCGCTCGACCTCCTAGCCGCGCGGCCGGACGACGAACCGCTCGCCGAGACGTTCCGTGCCGTTATCCGCGAGACGCTCGCCGGCCTCTACCACCACGACCCAGAGCGGCTCCTGACCCGTGTTCAGCTGGCCTCCACGGTGCCGGAGCTCCGTGCGCGCTGGCTTGACGAGCAGAGCCAGGGAATCGAGCAGCTCACGGAGCTCGCAAGAAGGGGAGGCGCCCTCGTCGACGACCTGAGCCTGCGGGTGCTCGGCTCGGCAATGCTCGCGGCCGTCTCCGTCGCCCTCGACGCGTGGCAACGGGACGGTGGTAAGGCTGATCTGCTCGCGCTTCTCGACCGTGCGACGGACGCTCTCGCCGCAGGCGCACGTGAGCTCTCGGCCAAGTCGGCCAAGGCCCGCGCATAACAGGTTGTCAGTGATTCGACTCATCTAGGCGTGCGCTGCGCTGTCTGATGCAGAACCTGCCCGCTCGCGCTGCCGGCCCTCAAACTTCGGCCGCGCTATCCGTCAAAATGAGCCGACCGCCTAGGATCGCCGAAATGGCCGCCGACCACAGCCGGGCAGCGACGCACCCGAGCGTCGCGGTGTACACACCGGCGCGGCTCGCGCTCTACGACGCCGCCATCCTGGGCCTCTCTTGCCGATTCGTCTGGCGCTGTCCCAGCCGGCGCTTCCTCGACCTGTACAACCGCTATGTCGGCGCGAGGCACTTGGACGTCGGAGTCGGGACGGGGTACTTCCTCGACCGCTGCCGCTTTCCGGTCGAGCGGCCAGCGATCACGCTGCTCGACCTGAGTGAGGCGTGCCTCGACAAGGCGGCGCGCCGTATCGCGCGCTACTCGCCGGAGGTGCGACGCGCTAACGTGCTCGAGCCGCTCGACCTCGGCGAGGCTCGCTTCGACTCGGTCGCGCTGAACGGCGTCCTCCACTGCCTACCTGCCACAATGGACGAGAAGGCTCGCGTCTTTCGGAGCCTGCGGCCGCTCCTCGACGAGGGCGGAGTCCTCTTCGGGAGCACGATCCTGGGTCGGGGCGTCGCCCACGGCCGAGCCGCGCGAAAGCTGATCGGGATCTACAACCGGGAAGGGATCTTCACGAACCTGGCCGACGACCTCAAAGGCCTCGAGCGCGCGATCACGAGCTCATTCCCGCGCGTCGATGTCGAGACGCAAGGTTCGTTCGCGCTCTTCGCCGCACGGGACGGCTAGCTAGTCGGGTCGCTCGATTGGTCGGGGGTCGGCGGCGGGCCGGACCCCGTCAGCCGATCTGCTCCGCCAGCTCGACGATGATCCCCTCGGGGCCGCGGACGTGGCAGGGCCGGTAGCTATCCTCATAGCGCTCCAGCTCGCCGACGTGCTCCGGGCCACGTGCTCGCAGGCCGGCGACGACCGCGTCGATGTGTTCGACGGCGAATGCGACACGCGGATGCCTGGTGTGTTCGCCGGTGCGTGCCGGTTGCCGCCCTGGGTCGGCGGCGTGTGGAACTTCGTCAGCTCGAGTGGTCCGTGGCCGTCCGGGGTCTGCAGGATCGCGATCTCTGCCCGGACGCCGTCTAGCCCCACGACGCGGTCCAGCCACCGGCCCTCGACCGGCCGCTCGCCCTGCAGCTCGAGTCCGAGCTCGACGAAGAACTCGGTTGCGGCCGCGAGGTCGTCAACCACGATGCCGACGTGCTCCATCCGTTGGATCGTCATGTGCTCGATGGCGAGGATGCCACGCTCGAGCCCCGATGACACGCGCCTGAGTAAGGTTCGATCCCGACCAACGTCCGCATAGCCCGCACGCTTGGATCTAATTCTGGGCTCGATGCGCTGAGGCGCAACGGCTGCGACCATCCCTTGTACATCCGATGCCGATCTCCAAGCGCGTAGCGCGTTTCAACAAGCGAGTGACGAATCGCCTCACGCGCAACATGGCTTCCTGGATGCCGGGCTTTGCGATCGTCTCCCACGTAGGAGTCGGTCGGGCCGCCTCTCCCGCACGCCGGTGAACGTGTTTCGCGACGGCGATCGGTACCTGTTCGCCCTGACCTACGGGGCCGACAGCGACTGGGTCCGGGACGTTCTCGCAGCCGGAGGCTGTGAGATCGAGAAACGCCGCAAAAACGGTCGCACTCCGTGACCCGAGCCGGTTCGCCGATCCGACCGGTCACCTCATTCCGATCCCTGCTCGCTGGATCGTCGCCGTCCTCCGCCGTCACCTCGACGAGCTCGAAGGCAAGGCACGACCCGCCGCACCTGCAGTCACCTGGGACCAGAGATGCGACGCGTGAACTCGCTCGGCGACCTCGTGCTCATCGACCTGGCGGCGAGCCCAGACTGCAGCTCGACTGGGTCCACGAAGCGGATCCCACTGACGGGCTGTTCTCCTTGCCGCTGCCGGCATGATCGGCAAGGGGGAACGCTCGCTGAGCACGGCGCAGGCTTTTCAACGGCCTCTCCCATAGCTGAAGCTCCGAGCGCGCGGCCGATCTCCGTCCTGTGCCGTCCGACTTCCGCCTCTACCGCTGCGAGCCGCTCCGTCTCGGTGCCTCCCGCGTTGAAGCGGTCCTCCAGATCGCCGACGCGCAACTCGGCCGCTGCGGCGAGTGGCATCGCTGCCTGCGAGTCGCGGAGGCCTGTTGTGCTCCCCTCGGAAGCCGGAGAGCGCTCGTTCGCGACACGACCGTAGGAAGACTCACCGTGTCTCTCTCCTTCTACGGTTTGCGGGCGAGCCGCCGGTAGCGTTCTTCGCGTCCCCCTGGTCTCAGGCGCCACCGGCGTGCGGAGGATTTGACCATGGGTGCGGGGTCGTATAGCGCACCCGATGCGGGCGGCTCGTCCACAGGAGACGGGAGCGTGGTGGGCAGACAGAGCATGTGCCGTGCCTCCTCGGGTCTCACCCGGAATCGACCGTTCCCCCCCACGAACGCAGCCGCTCGCGACGGGCGTGCCGGCGTGCCTCGAGCGCTACAAGCTTGGCCGGCCGAAGGGGAGAAAGAGGTGCTGCCCGCCTGAGTAGATGGCGATGCATGATGGCTCCTTTCGGTTCGTATGCAAACCGCGGAGTTAGATCGCGTGCCCACGCGGAACTCATCGCTCGGAAAGCGATGAGTCTGTCGCTGTCGGCGGATCTATCTTCCAGAGCAATGAGCACGACGGCGACCTTTGTGACGGACCGCGAGGAGGAGCTGCTCCAGCTCGCGCGCCGGGGCGACGAACGCGCCTACGGGGAGCTGGTGGGACCGCATCGCGGCGCCGTGCACGCCCACTGCTATCGAATGCTCGGCTCTCTCGAGGACGCCGATGACGCGCTCCAGGAGGCGTTGCTTCGCGCTTGGCGAGGCCTCGGCGGCTTCCAGCGGCGAAGCTCGATTCGGACCTGGTTGTACAAGATCGCAACCAACAGCTGCCTGCAGCTGGTCGCGCGTCGGCCGAGGCGGCGGCTCCCGTCTGGTCATGGGCCGGCAGTTGCTCCGCACACTCGGCCGGGCGAGCCCCTCTCCGAATCGGTGTGGGTCGAGCCCTATCCGGACGAGTCGCTCGTGCTCGACGATCCCGCAACGGCGCCGGCAGCGCGGTACGAGCAGCGCGAAAGCGTTGAGCTCGCCTTCGTGGCGACGCTCCAGCATCTGCCTCCGCGGCAGCGCGCCGTATTGCTCCTGCGCGAAGTGCTCGACTTCTCCGCCCGGGAGGTCGCAGAACTCCTCGAAACGACCGTGCCGTCCGTCAACAGTGCGCTACAGCGCGCGCGGCACACGGCGGCCGAGCGCGTTCCCGAGAAGAGCCAGCAGGCAACGCTCCGTTCCCTCGGCGACGAACGCGCGCGAGACCTCGTCTCGCGCTACATCGAGGCATGGGAGCGGGCTGACGTCGACGGCCTCGTCGAGCTCGTGACCGAGGATGTCGCCTGGACAATGCCTCCGCTTGGAACCTGGTATCAGGGCCTCGACGCCGTCGTCCCGTTCCTCGTCGAGTATCCGCTCACGGAGCGTTGGCGGCATCTCCCCGCCCGCGCCAACGGGCAGCTTGCCGTCGGCTGCTACCTGTGGGACTCCGAGCAGCGTCACTACAGCGCAGCCGTACTCGACGTACTCACGCTGCGTGGGGACCTGATCGCCGAGGTAACCGGCTTCACGACTCCTCGACTCTTCGCCCGCTTCGGTCTTCCCGACCGGCTCGGAGACTGAAGGCCGCTTCATGAAGGACGTCTCGCGAGTGCACGCAGCGCTCGTCACCTCCCTCCTCCTCAGCGCACTTGTGCTTTCGGCTTGCGGCACGTCATCCGAACGCCGCCCCGGTGGCGCGGGATCGACGAACCGCGAGCGGGTCGATTTCGAGGCGGGAGACGGCGTCAGGCTCAGCGGGACGGTCTTCGGCGCCGGCCCGGTCGGCGTCATCTTCGCCCACATGGGCCGGGGCGGAGATACGCAGGTCGACTTCTATCCGCTTGCTCGCGCGCTGGCCCGGCGTGGCTACCTCGCGCTGACCTACAACCGGCGCGGCGTCTGCGGCCCCGGGCAGGAGTGCTCAGCGGGAATCGACGACTACACGAGCAGCTGGAAGGACGTCGTGGGTGCAGCCGCGTTCGTTCGCTCGAGGGGCGCGACGAGCGTGGTCTTGATCGGCGCGAGCATCGGTGCGATGGCATCGCTGCAGGCCGCGGTCTCGCACCGGGTCGAACCGGCCGCGTTGATCGAAATCAGTGGGGTCAACCACGCGAGCGGTTACGACTTCTCGCGCAAACAGCTTCAAGGGTTGGAAGGAGCGAAGCTCTTCGTCTCGTCGGCCGACGACATCTACGGCGGCGCGGAGGCGGCCCGCGAATGGTACGGCTGGGCGAACGAGCCGAAGCAACTCGAAATCCTCCCTGGAGGCGAGCACGGAACGGACATGCTCCGCAAAGGCGAGGCGACGGCGAGACCGCTGGTCAAGCTCGTGCTGAGGTTCCTCATGCGAGCGGCTCCGCCTAGCGGAGAGGAGTCGCGCTGATGTTCTGTCGCGTACGCGGCTGCTTCGCAGACTGTGCTAGGACGCTCCCGCCTCCCCGATCTCGTGGTCGATGCTTGCGCCCGTCGGCGTCAGCAGCTCGATCTCGTACGACTCGCCCTTGATCCAGGGGTAGTGGATGACAACGTCCGCCGCCCGCGGGCTGCCCGCTTCGAAGTCGACGTAGGCGTCGTTCACGATCGCCTGGGCAATCGTGACGACCTCATCCGGGTGGCTCTCGAGCGTCAACACGATCTCACCGGGCCGAAGCGTCACGTGGTCCACCGTCACCTCGCCGCTCGATGTCCCTGCTATCCCGCGCATCGCAACGACTCCGCCGCCGGCGGCGACCAGGAAGACGAACACCACGGCCATCGACCAGAAACGCCGGCTCATTCAACGACCTCGAACATCCCCATCCAGCCGAGCGAGGCGAATTCCGTCTTGTGCGCGTGGAACATGTACTTCCCGGTGTAGGGAAAGCGGAGCTCGAGGATGTCGCGCTGCCCCTGTCCCTGGATGATCGTGTCGGTGTACTCCGTCGGTACCAGCGACGTCCCGGTCGGGAAGCGGCGGAAGAAGTTCGCGTGGATGTGGAACGAGTTGATCGGGTCCAGCTCGACCATGTTCAGCAGGTAGATCCGCACGACGGCGCCGCGTTTCACCTGCACCGGGCGGTAGAGGTAGTGGAACGCGACCGTGTTGACGGCATAGACCTCGTTGTCGCCGTCGAAGTTCGGATCGAACGCGTTCTGCATCATCACGAGCTCGTCCGCATGCGGGCGACCCTCCCTCGGGTCGACGATGAACGCGCCGTAAAGGCCCTTCGAGATGTGCTCGGCGAGCGGCGAGGCGTGACAGTGGTACAGGTGCAGGCCGAAGGGCTCGGCGGTGAACGAGTAGGTGTACTCCTCGCCGACGCCGATCAGGCCTGCGCCGATCCCGGGCACCCCGTCCGCCACGTCGCGATGGATTCCGTGGAAGTGGACGGTGTGTGGATGCGACCCCGCGTTGACGAAGTGGATCTGGAGCTCGTCGCCTTCGCGGCAACGGATCGTCGGGCCCGGCACGCGTCCGTTGTACGTCCACGCCCTGAACTTCACGCCTGGCACGATCTCGAGCTCCTTGTCGGCGGCAACGAGCTCGTACCGGCGGAGCGTGCGCCCGCCCGTGAGGCGGCGCGCCTTGCCCCACTCGAAGTCGCGGATCAGGAGACTTGGGTCGAACCCGTTGACCGCGGGATCGAC
>JBKPAM010000121.1:0-11719 GCA_046726435.1 Actinomycetota bacterium | reverse complement strand
CGGTTGTACCAGCCGTTCGCGTCGGGCCGGCGGGACGGAATCGCCTGAGTCACGGGCACCGTGGCGTCGTACTTGAAGGCGAGCGGGGGAGGAGAGGAGCTGTTGCCGGCGCGATCGGTGCAGCCGCCGCCGGAGCTCGCGTTGCTGCTGTCCGGGCCGCTGTAGATGACGGGAGGAGTACAGGCGCCGGATCCGATCCCCGAGGTCGCGTCGGTACCGCTCCAGCTGATGCGGACGGGCTGGTTGTACCAGCCGTCGTGGTCGGGGTCACGCGCCGCGGTGACCGAGACGACTGGATCCGTCGCGTCGTACGCGAATTGGATCGAGTTCGTTGCGACGTTTCCCGCCACGTCCGTACAGCTTCCGCTCATGCTGGCATTGGCACTGTCGGGGCTGCTGTAGGTCTTTGATGCACACGACGCCAGACCTGATGTGAGGTCGCTCCCGTGCCAGTCGATCGGCAGCGAATGGTTGTACCAACCGTCGTGATCAGGCTGCCGCTGCGGAGTCGGATTGGACAGTTGCGGCGGCGTCGCGTCGTACTTGATCGTGTAGGAGTCCGAGGAGCTGTTTCCCGCCTTGTCGGTGCAGCTGCCGGTCTTGGTCGTTCCGGTCGTGTCCGGCCCGTTGTAACTGACCGTGGAACTGCAGAAGTCGATCCCCGACGCCGGTGCCGGGTCATTCCCGGTCCATGAGACCGTGAGCGCCGCCTTGTGCCAGCCCGCCGCGTTGGGCGAGGGACTCGGAGTCGCGTCGGTTGTCGGCGCGTGGGTGTCGTACCTGATCACAAATGAGTTGGAAGAGGTGTTGCCGGCGACGTCGGTGCAGTTTCCGGTCCTCGTCGTGCCGGTCGTGTCCGGGCCGCTGTAACTGACCGAGGGGCTACAGGAGGCGATCCCTGAGCCAGGAGTGGGGTCGTTCCCTGTCCAGCCGAGTGTGAGCGGGGTTTTGAGCCAGCCGTTTCCGTTCGGCGCCGGATTGGGTGCAGGGCTGGTCTGCGGCGACGTCGCGTCGTACTTGATCGTGTAGGAGTCCGAGGAGCTGTTTCCCGCCTTGTCGGTGCAGCTGCCGGTCTTGGTCGTTCCGGTCGTGTCCGGCCCGTTGTACGTGACGGAGAGGCTGCAGGCAGCAATCCCCGAGGTGTCGTCGTTTCCAGTCCAGCTGACCGAGAGCGGGGCGTTGAACCAGCCGGCACCGTTTGGGGAGGGGTTCGGAGCGGCCATCGTGGTCGGCGGCTCGGCGTCGATCTTCAGCGTCTTCGTCGTGACCGTCGTCGTGCCGCCGTCGCTGGTCGCCGAGCACGTTCTCGTTGTCCCGGTGTTCGGGCCCGGGATCTGGATGGCGGGCTCGCAGCCGATCGTTTGAGTGATCTGCGACTCCGGATCCGAGACCGACCAGTGGACGACGATGTAGTCGCCGCCCGAACTGCCGCGGTACCAGTTGTTCGTCCCTTGGATTCCGTCGATCGAGTACGTGACGATCGGCGGCGAGTCGTCGGCCGGCAGGTAGGGCCGGGCGCCCGAGACCGGTGGAAAGAGGAGGAAGGCCATGGCCAGTCCGGCCGCAATCGACCCGGATGTGCGCCGCAGCAGCGATCTCGTGGGCGATGAGACCACGGCTCCCCCCTCCAATGTCCTGTCCTGATTCGAGAGTACTCCCCCGACGCGCGGTTCTCAACGAGGGTCGGTAGGTATCTGGCGGGAATACCCGGCGGTATCTTGCGGGACGATGATCACCGACGTCAACCCGTTTGTGTACTCCCGCCCGATCGCACCGGAGCAGATCGTCGACCGCGACGACGAGACGCGGACCTTGCTGGAGAAGGCCGTGGGCGGCCACTACGTGCGCCTCTACGCGCCGCGCAAGTACGGCAAGACGAGCCTCATCCGCCGAGCCCTTGCCGACGGCGAGCGGCAGGAGGGGCTTGTGCCGGTGCTCGTCGACCTCTACGGCGTCGTCTCGCTCGCCGACGTGGCCGTACGGTTCGAGCGGGCCTACGCGAAGGAGCTGCGCGGCGCGATCCGGAGCCGGGTGGAGGAGTTCCTCCAGCGGACGGGCCTCGGCCTCTCCCTCGGCGCGTTCGGGATCAGCGCCCGGCTCCAGCTCGAGCCGAAGACCGACCCGCTGCCCGCGCTGCACGCGCTGCTCGACCTGCCGCTGCGGCTCGAGGAGTCGGGCGGCTTCCGTGCATACATCGCCCTCGACGAGTTCCAGGACGTGGGCAAGGTGCCGTCGCTCGACGGGATTCTCCGCAGCCACATCCAGTTCCAGGGCGACGTCGCGTCGTACGTCTTCGCAGGCTCCGAGCCCGGGCTGATGAAGCAGCTCTTCGAGCGGAAGGAGGCGCCGCTCTACGGCTCGGCTGTTCCCGTCCGGCTCGGGCGGCTGCGCGACGAGGATCTCGCCTCGTACGTTGCGGAGCGCTTCCGCGAGAGCGAGCGCGGTGTTGGGGAGGCGCTCAACCCCATGCTCGTGTCGGCGAAGGGGCATCCGCAGCGCGCGATGCTCCTCGCGCACCGGCTCTGGGACGAGGTCGAGGCCGGCGGCACGGCGACGCTCGAGGATTGGGAGGGGGCGCACGCGGCCGCGCTGAACGAGCTCCAGCCGGAGTTCGAAGCCCAGTGGCGGGGGCTCGACACCGCGGAGCAGAAGACGGTGCGGGCGATCATCGCCGGGGACGGTTCGCCGTACCGGTCGGCCGTCCTCGACCGGCTGGCGCTGACGAAGCCGAGCGCGCAGAAGGCTCTGCAGCGGCTGAAGGCCCGCGCCGAGATCGAGGCCGACGGGCGGAAGCAGGCGATCGTCGACCCGCTCTTCGCCGAGTGGGTCGCGGGGCTCGCCTAGTCCTGGAGGGCGCGGTCGAGGCCGGCGAGGCCCTCGCGCGAGACGCCTTCGAGCCGCTCGTGGTGGCCGTAGCGTGCGAGCACGCCGCAGAGCTGAATCGCGAGCAGCCGCGCCCGCAGCAGCTGCGCCTCGTTCACCGGGCCGTAGGCGTCGAGGAAGGCGCCGCGTCCCTCGGGCGGGACGAAGCTCCAGAGCAACAGCAGGTCGATCGCCGGATCGGCGCGGCAGACGTCGCCCCAGTCGATCACGCCGCTCACGTGGCCGCCGTCGACGAGCATGTGCCGGAAATGGAGGTCGCCGTGGACGAGCACGGGTGGCTCGGGAGGCGGCAGCCTCTCCGCCTCCTCCAGGAGGCGCTCCACCCGCGGAGGCGCCCGCCAGAGCCCGAGCCGCTCGATCTCGGCGAGCTCGTCGCGTGCCCGCGCCGAGCGCCTCGACGCGTCCGCCCGTCGGTTGAAGTCGGGCGGCAGGGGCTGGTCGAGCTCGATGCCGTGGAGCACACGCAGGAACCGCGCCAGCTCGAGGCCGACCGCGACGCGCGCGTCGTCATCCAGCGCCGCGTCGCCGGCCTCCGTCCCCGGAAGGAGCTCGCAGCCGAAGAACGGCCACGGGTACTCCTCCGTCGAGAGGCCCACGAAACGCGGTCGCGGGACGGGCAGCGGCAGGAGCGGTGCGAGCTCCGGCAGCATCGCGATCTCCCGTTCGATCCCTTGGATCGCGATCTCGCGCCGAGGAAAGCGAAACGCGTAGCGCTCGTCGACCACCCAGACGCTGTTGTCCCACCCTTCGGCGAGCCTGCGCAGGGAGCGCACCTCGAGCGCCGGGAACTGCGCCAGGAGGCGGCGCACCAGCTGCTCGTCGATGAGGACGTCGGCGGACCAGACCGGCACCGCATCAGCCTAGTAACGCTAGATTCGGGGCGTGCGTCCGCTCGTCGGGATCACGACCTACCTCACGCCCGTGGCGTATGGCGCCTGGGAAGAGGACGTCGCCCTCGTGCCGGCGGACTACCTGCGCGCTGTCGGGCGGGCGGGCGGGCGGCCACTGCTCGTGCCCCCGAGCGACGAAGGAGTCGGCGACACGCTCGACGTTCTCGACGGCCTCATCTTCTCCGGCGGGTCAGACCTCGATCCGGCGTCTTACGGCCAGGAGGCCCACCCAGAGACGGAAGGGTTCGTCGAGGAGCGCGACCGCGCGGAGTTCGCACTCCTCGAGGAAGCGCTCGAGCGCGACATGCCGGTGCTGGCCGTCTGCCGTGGCTCGCAGGTGCTGAACGTCGCGCTCGGAGGCGACCTCGTCCAGCATCTGCCCGAGGTCGTCGGCGATCACAAGCACAAGCACACGCCGGGCGAGTTCGCCGACCACGACGTCGAGCTCGAGCCGGGGACGCGAATCGGCTCCCTGCTCGGCGAGCGGGCGCCGGTCAAATCGCATCACCACCAGGGCTTCGGGCGCCTCGGGTCGGGACTTCGGGAGGCGGCACGCGCCGAGGACGGGACCCTCGAAGCGATCGAAGACCCCTCGCGCAGGTTCGCGCTCGGTGTCCTGTGGCACCCGGAGGCCGGTGAGGACATGCGGCTCTTCGAGGCGCTTGTGAAGGAGGCCCGCGCTTACCGCCGCGCCCGGACGCCGCTGGGCTCGCGCTCGTGAGCGCTCTCCGGCTCTACGCCGGAGCGGCGGCCCGCGTCGCGAAGCGCGGGCGCGGCAAGGAGGGCGTCGCCGACGCGACCGAGCGGCCGGTCTTTGTCGTCGGCTCACCGCGGTCGGGGACGACCTTCATGGCCGCCTGCCTTGGGCAGCTGCCGGGATTCGTCGACCTCGGCGAGGTCGGGCCGCTGAAGGCCTCGATCCAGGACCTCTCCGTGCTGCCGGAGGACGAGGCGGCGCGACGGATGCGGCAGATGCTCGAGCGAGTCCGTGGGCTAGGACTTGCACGCAACCTGCGCGCGGTCGAGCAGACGCCGGAGACTGCCTTCGTGCTCGCCGCCGCGCTGCGGGCCTACCCGGAGGCGAAGGTCGTCCACATGGTCCGCGACGGCCGCGACGTCGCGTGCTCGCTCCTCGAGAAGGGCTGGCTTCGAGACAAGCGGGCGGGAGCCGACGACGTTGGCCTGCCCTACGGAGGCCACGCGCGCTCCTGGGTCGAGCCGGAGCGCGTCGAGCAATTCGAGCGGGCGAGTGAGGCGCGACGTGCCGGCTGGGCCTGGCGCAGCTACCTGAGCGCGGCCCGGTCGGCGGCCCCCGACGCGGTCGAGGTCCGCTACGAGGAGCTCGCCGTTGACCCGAGCGGCACGGCCGAGCGCATCGCGGCGCACATCGACGCCGATCACGAGCCTTTGGCGCAGGCGCTGGCCGCGGTGCACGGGGAGTCGGTCGGCCGCTGGAGGCGCGATCTCACGGCCGAGCAGATCGCGGACGTCGAGGCCGAGGCCGGTCCGCTGCTGCGCGAGCTCGGCTACGCGTGATCCGTCTTCCGGCCGAGCGGATCCCCACGATCCCCGAGCCCGCCCGCGCGGTGCTGCGCAATGCGGTCTGGACCTACGGCCGCGCGACGGCGCGCGTGCGGCCGCTCCCCGACTTCCTCATCCTCGGTGCGCAGAAGGCGGGAACGACCGCGCTCTACGCCTACCTGCGCCGCCATCCGTCGATCACGGGCCCGTCGTGGAAGGAGGTCAGCTACTTCGACCGCCACTACACCCGCGGCGAGGCCTGGTACCGAGGCAACTTCCCGAACCGCTCGCGCACCCGCGGGAAGCTCGTCGGGGAGGCGAGCCCGAGCTACCTCTTCCACCCGCTCGGGCCGGAGCGCGTGCGGGAGCCGCTTCCCGAGGCGCGGCTGATCGCCCTCGTCCGCAACCCTGTCGACCGGGCCCTCTCGCACTACAACCACGAGGTCGCGCTCGGCCGCGAGCCGCTCTCGTTCCAGGAGGCGTTGGACGCCGAGGAGGCGCGTCTGCGCGGCGAGGTGGAGCGGCTCGTGGCCGATCCGAGCTACTTCAGCCGTCCGTGGTGGAGCCACACCTACAAGGCGCGCGGACGCTACGCGGAGCAGCTCGAGCGCTGGCTCGCCCTCTTTCCGCAGGAGCAGCTGCTCGTCCTGCCGACGGAGGACCTCGGTGCGGAGCCCGTCCGGACGCATGCGCGTGTGCTGGAGTTTCTCGGCGCGGCGCCGCACGAGCTCGACGAGTACCCGCGCGTCTTCGAGCGCCGGTATTCGCCGATGGCGCCGGAGACGCGCGAACGGCTCGCCGCCGAGTTCGAGGAGCCGAACCGCCGGCTCTACGAGCTGCTCGGCCGCGACCTCGGCTGGAGGTAGCGCGGCGCGAGCTGTGTCGTGGCCGCGAGCGTCGCCAGGCAGAGAGCCGCAAGCAGCACGTAGGGAAGCGAGTCGCCGGCGACGTCCGCGAGCCAGCCGCCCAGCGCGGGGCCGACGGCGTTTCCGGCTGCCCAGGCGCCGTTCATCGCGCCGAACGCCAGCCCGGCCGCGAGCCCGCTGCGCTCCGCCGCATCGGTCAGGATCGTCATCCCTGGCGTGTAGAAGGCGCCGTAGGCGATGCCGGCGAGAACCACGAGGCCGGCCACGACCGGCGCCGAGTCGGCCACGGCGAAGGCAAGCGACACTGCGATCGATCCCAGGAGGGCGAGCCTCACCGGCAGCAGGCGGCCGCGGCGATCGAGGAAGCGCCCGAGCAGCGGGTTGAGCACGGTCTCGACCGCGGCCGTGACGAGGAAGACGGCCCCGATCGCGACACCGCCCCAACCGGCGTCGTGGAGCTGCAGGGGCACGAGCACGGCCAGCACGCCGAACAGCACGGCCGGGAGTACGAGCAGCCACATCCCTCCGACGAGCTGCTTGTCACCTCGGCGCACGAGCTCCGAGAGCCTCTGGGGCTGCGCCGGCACCCCCGGTGTGACGGCGACCCACGTTGCGAGCGCGACCCCGAGCAGGCTGACGCCGACGAAGGTCACGCGTACGCCTGCGAGCGACGCGATCGCCCCCAGCACCGGGCCCAGCAGCGCGCCGAAGACCGCGGCGCCCATCGTCGTCCCGATTAGTGCTCCGCGACGCCCGCGCGGGGCCGCCGCCACCAGCCAGGCAAGGGCGCCCGCCCACGAGAGCGCGCTGCCGACACCCTGGAGCAGACGGGCCGCGCCGAGCGCCCACGCGTCGCCGGCGAGCCCGAAGGCGAGGCTGGCGACCGCCGTCAACGCGACGCCCACGAGCGCCGCCCGTTTCGGGCCGAAGCGCGCAGCCACGACCCCGCCGGGGACCGAGGCCGCCAGAACCCCCGCCGCGTAGCAGGCCGAGAGCACCCCAGCCGTCGCCTTCGAGAGGCCGTACGCGCTGACGAAGTGCGGTAGCAGGGGCGCGAGCGCGGTGAAGAACGTGATGTCGAGGGCGACGATCGCGCTCAGGAGGACGACGAGGCGGCGCATCTTCCGACGGTAGCAAGCGGGTTAGCGCCGCAGATCGTGGCGTGACACACGAAGTTCACCTAACGCTCGACGATGTTTGACGTCTCAACCGACTCGAAAGAAGCCTCTCGACCAGGCCGCTGAGTGCGTACTTCCGCGCCGTCCGCGGACGCCCGGCAGAGCCGACTTGCGTCGACTCCCAAAAGGAGGGTCTCTGCGGATGAACGGCAAACGCTTGCGCTTACCTGTCTTTGCAGTCGCCTTGGCGGTGGCTACCGCGGCGTCCGCGCTGGCGGACTCGTCGGACCGGACGCAGAAGACGATGGCCACGAAGGCCACGACGCGCGCGCCGACGAGGGTCTCGGCGAAGCGGAAGCCGCTGCGGCGGGTGAATCCGAGCCGCGTTCGCCACCTGCGCAGCACGGTCTGGCGCTGGCAGGCCGTGATGGGGGTGTCGCGGGCGACGAGCTCCGGGGCCGCTCTGCGCAGCCCGCGTGCCCTGCGGTACTGGGTCCGTCAGGCGCGTCGCGTCCGGCGCCTCGCCGCGCATCCGCCGCACCTCGTCGGGTGGCTGTGCATCCACCGGTACGAGGGGAGCTGGCAGGACTCCGGCGACCCGTACTGGGGCGGGCTGCAGATGGATCGCGGCTTCATGGAGACCTACGCACCGCGTGTGCTGCTGCGCCGCGGCTGGGCCGACCGCTGGACTCCGATCGAGCAGATGTGGGTCGCCGAGCGCGCGCACCGCAGCGGTCGCGGCTACTGGCCTTGGCCGAGCACGGCCCGCTCCTGCGGCCTGATCTAATCTCGGCCGGGTGGAAGGCCCGGCGCGAACGACCTTGACTGACGGCTCGCTCGAACTGCGGCCGTGGCGGCTCGAGGACGCGCCGCGAGTCGCAGAGATCTGCCGCGATCCCGAGATCTCCCGGTGGACGCGCGTGCCCTCGCCGTACACCGAGGAGCACGCTCGGAGCTGGATCGAGCAGACGATCCGGGACTGGGAACGGCGGGAAGGAGAGTCGGCGTTCGCCGTGACCGATGGCGGGGAGGTCGTCGGCGCGATCGGGCTGCGGCTGCTCGAGGACGAGTACACGGCCCGCGGGTCGATTGGCTACTGGGTCGCCGCCGACGCACGCGGACGCGGAGTCGCCACCGATGCGTTGAGGATCGTGTCACGCTGGGCGCTCCGGCAGCTCGGCCTGCCGCGCGTCGAGCTGGTCACCGATCCCGAGAATCGTGCGTCGCAGCGGGTCGCCGAGAAGGCCGGCTTCCGGCAGGAAGGCCTGCTCCGTGGCTACGTCCAGATGCGAAACGGGCAGCGCGACTGCGTAATGTTCTCTCTGCTGGCCACCGAGTTAGAGGACGGCGAAGGGGGAAAGGGCAGGGCATGAGCGAGATCGGGAAAGACCAGCTCCAGACGCTGATCGCCCGCGGCGAGGAGGAGGGGTGCGTCAACCTCTCGCAGTTCAACGAGCTCGTCGCGGAGCACGAGCTGGAGGACGACGAGATCGCGCGCCTGTACGAGCAGCTCGACGAGCGCGGAATCGAGCTCAGCGACGACTGCGGCCGTGAGACGGACGACAGCACGTACGTGAACGGCGACCTGGCCGTCGCGACGACCGACGCCCTGCAGCTCTTCTTGAACGAGGCCGGCCGCTGGCCGTTGCTGACGAAGGAGGAGGAGGTCGACCTCGCGAAGCGCATCGAGCGCGGCGACCGCGAGGCGAAGGAGCGGATGATCAACTCGAACCTGCGGCTCGTCGTGTCGATCGCGAAGCGCTACCAAGGGCACGAGCTCTCGCTGCTCGATCTGATCCAGGAAGGGATCATCGGGCTGATCCGCGCGGTCGAGAAGTTCGACTGGAGGCGCGGCTTCAAGTTCTCGACGTATGCGACGTGGTGGATCCGCCAGGCGGTCCAGCGGGGTGTGGCGAACAAGTCGCGGACGATCCGGATCCCGGTTCACATTGCCGACCGTGAGCAGCGGATCGCGCGGGCGGAGCGGACGCTGGCGCCGAAGCTCGGTCGGCAGCCGACCGAGCAGGAGGTCGCGAAGCAGGCGAAGCTGCCGCTGAAGCAGGTGCGGGAGGTGCGGCAGGCCGCGCGCGCGATCACGAGCCTCGACCGGCCGGTGGGCGAGCAGAGCGATGCCTCGCTCGGCGACCTGTTTGCTTCGGACGAGGCGCAGCCCGAAGAGGAGCTCACGGTCAGCCTCGAGCAGGACGTGCTACACCGCGCCGTCGCGCAGCTTCCGGAGCGGGAGCGCGAGGTCGTGAAGCGGCGGTACGGCTTGAACGGCGATCGCGACCCGGCCTCGCTCGAGGCGATCGGGCGCGAGCTCGGGCTGACGCGCGAGCGCGTACGCCAGATCGAGGCGAGCGCGCTCGAGCAGCTCGCCGTGAACCGCGAGATCGAAGCCCTGAAGGTCGCCTAGCCCGGAGCCGCAACCCGGGCCGGCCCTCGGACGACGGGTTCGAACGTTCACCCCGGGGTCAGATCTTGCATTGCCACACCCAGCCGCCCAAGCCCTTGGCGCCGAGTAACGAAAGCGTGACATCTCTCCACCCTGGAGCGGTCGTTGCACAATCGTCACAGAAATGTCGTATTGCAAGATCTGACCCCGGGGTAGCGCTCACGCCTCACGGGAGCCGCTCAGGCCCAGCTCGTCGACGAGCGTGAAGAACGCTTTCGCGTACGGCGAGCCGTCCGTAGCCGCCCGAACCCCGTCCCAGTCGATCTGCTCCCGAACCGTGCGGGCGATCTCGAGCACCTGGTCGTAATCGACCTCGTGCTCCCGCATCGCGAGCAGCTTCGCGACGAGGACGTCGTCCGCGATCATCACCGGCATGCGCACCGCGTGCACCTCGAGCTCCTCCGCGCGGTCGAGCCACCGATCGTCGACAGCCAGGCCGGTCGGCGCGAAGATGAGATCGACCATCACATCGCCTCGCCAGCCCTTGTAGAGCCATCCTTCGGGCGGCGTCTCCGTCCTGAAACCGGCCGACCCGAGCGCCTCCAGGGCCCGCTCCGCGTCCTCGGGCTTGATGAAGAAGTCGACATCGTGCTCGGTCTCAGGGCCGCCGCGCGCCCAGATCGCGAGTCCACCGCCCAGCACGAAGCGCACGTCGGCCTCCCGCAGCGCGGCGGCGGCGTGCTTCAGCACCTCCAGCAGCTCCTCGAAGCTCGTGCTCGACTCGGACACTTCGCGGTCGTACCCCGCACGGGTGTGCCTCAATCGATTGAATCCGGCCCATGCCGAGGCCGATCCGCGTCGCCGCGGCGGGCGACGTGCATTGCGACGACGAGACCCGGGCGGAGCTCGAGCTCGCGTTCCGCCGTGTGGAGGACGGAGTTGACGCGATCCTGCTCGCCGGCGACCTGACGACCTACGGCGAGCTCGAGCAGGCCGAGCTGCTCGCCGAGATCTGCCGGCCCGCGAAGGCGCCCGTCTACGCCGTGCTCGGCAACCACGACTGGCACTGCAACCAGGTCGCCGAGATCGTCGCCGTGCTGGTCGAGGCCGGCGTCCAAATGGTCGACCGCGGCTGGAGGGTCCAGGAGATCGATGCGGCGCGGGTCGGGATCGCCGGCGCGAAGGGCTTCGTCGGCGGCTTCCCGGACTCCCAGCTGCCCGACTTCGGCGAGCCGCTGCTGCGGAAGGTGTACGCAGAAACCTCCGCGGAGGTCGAGGCGCTCACCTCCGGGCTCGAGGCGATCGAGGACTGCGACTACCGCATCGCGCTGCTCCATTACTCGCCCACGGCGACGACGCTCGAGGGCGAGCCGCGCGGGATCTGGCCGTTCCTCGGCACCGATCGGCTAGCCGTGCCTATCCTCGAGCACCGCCCGAACGTGGTGCTGCACGGCCATGCGCACGTCGGCGCGTTCGAGGGAGCCGTGGGCGACGTGCCCGTGTACAACGTGGCCGTGCCGGTCCTCGGCCACGACTTCTTCGTCTTCGAGCTCGGCGACTCAGGCGTGCGGCCCGGAACGGCGTGAGCGTGATGTCGACGACCCTGGCGCCCGCCGAGGTCGAGATCGAGCAGCCGCGTGGCGCTGACGAGATCGAGCACGATCGGCCCTGGATCGTGATCGTCTGGAACGACCCGATCAACCTGATGTCGTACGTGACGCTCGTCTTCCAGAAGCTCTTCGGCTACAGCAGGGCCAAGGCGACGCAGCTCATGCTGCAGGTGCACAACGAGGGCAAGGCGGTGGTCTCGAGCGGCACCCGCGAGAAGGCCGAGTACGACGTCGCCCGCCTGCACGCGCACGGGCTCTGGGCGACGATGCGGCAAGATTGACCCGTGAACCGGCGGGGGAGAATCTCGATCGTCGCGCTGATCCTGTTTGCCGGCTACGCCCTCTTCGTCGTGATCGTTGGAATCGCGGGGAGCGGCGACGGGGCCGCCTTCTGGATCCAGATCGGCGTGACCCTCGTGCTGGCGGCCGCGGCGCT
>JBKPAM010000120.1:0-21571 GCA_046726435.1 Actinomycetota bacterium | reverse complement strand
TGCCTTCAGCCATGACGGCCGCTGGCTCGTGACGGCGGGCCCGACGAAGGCCGCCGTCTTGCGAACCTCGACGGGCGAGCGGCTCCTGCTCCTGCGTGGCCACAAGCAGGCCTTTACGAGCATCGCCTTCTCGCCCCACGGGCTGCGGATCCTCACTGGCGGCGAGGACGGCTCCGTCCGAACCTACGACTGCCGGCTCTGCTCGCCGTTGCCCGGCCTGATCGCCCTGGGCCGCGAGCGGCTCGCGCAGCTAGCGCAGCAGCGCTGAGGCAGGGGGTTTACTGAATCCCGGTGTCGAGGTGGAAGTCGAGCTTGGCGATCTGCCCGCGAGGAACCCGGACGATCCTCGGTGTCAGGCCGGTCCCGATCGGGCGCCGCGGCGCCCTCACGGAATAGGAGCCGGGCCTCAACTTGACGGAGTACCTGCCCGCGCGCGTGGTCTTCACCTCGGCGACGACCTTGCCGCCGCGCCTGAAGCGCAGGAGCACCCCGGCCGCGGGCTTCTCGCACGAGTCGTTGGCGTGACAGACGGGCCCCGTTGGTCCCTCCATCACGAGGCCGCGGAGCCCCGATGCCTGTCTCGCACCCGCCGCCCCGGCGAACGCGAGTACCGGCACCAGAGCGGCGAACCCGACAGCTGCCCAGCGCACGGTCCCGAACTGTAGCGCCCCCTTGTTTGAAGCTTCACGCGCGAGCGCCTAGAGTCCGCCCCCGACGTTGCTCGCTACCTAAGGGGGAAAGCAGACAATGCTTGCAGCTTCAACGTCCGCGCTCCGCAGATTCAAGCTGGCAGGGGCGCTCACACTTCTCGCCGGCCTGCTGACGGCCGCGCTGTGCGCCGGCGCGGCAGGCACAGGCTCGGCCGCGGCTGCCTCGGGCCAGGCGACCGTGACGATCCCCGCGCCGACGGTGATATCGGACGCGGCGCACGATCTCTCGCCGCCCTTGCGCGAGCTGGCGGCGGGCAGGATCCCGCCCGACGACGCCGAGAATCCCGAGAACGAGCTCGACGAGGGGCCGATCTCGGGGGCAGACAACGGGCACACGGCCGACGGCGCCCTACAGTCGAAGCAGCCGGCGCCGACGATCCCTTCGACCCAGCAGAACTTCGAAGGGCTCAGCAACGAGCCGAATTTCAGCTTCTTCGGCTTCCGGGTGAACCCGCCGGACCCGAACGGCGAGGTCGGGCCGAACAACTACGTCGAGATGGTGAACCTCACGTTCGCCGTTTACGACAAGAGCGGCCACCTGCTGCTCGGGCCGGTCGACACTGGCACGCTCTGGGACGACTTCGCGGTGCCCGATTGCACCGACCCGTCCGGTGACCCGATCGTCCTCTACGACCAGCTCACCGACCGCTGGATCCTCAGCCAGTTCACTACCAGCGGCATGAACCCGGACGGCTCGTTCAACGGCCTGCCGTTCTACAACTGCGTGGCCGTCTCGCAGACCGGAGACCCGACCGGCGCGTACTACCGCTACGCGTTCATCACGAATCAGGCGGGCTCGACGTCGACCTTTTTCCCCGACTATCCGAAGTACGGGAACTGGACGGACTCGTACACGCTCACCTCCAGGGACTTCGGATCGGACGACGAGTACGGGATCAGCGTCTACGGCCTCGAGAAGAACAAGATGGTGAACGGCCAGCCTGCACGGGCGGTCCACTTCTTCATCGACGGCAACAACCCGGCTCTCCTGCCGCTCGTCGGCGACGGGCTCCTGCCGGCAGACGTCGACGGGAAGCAGAAGCCCATGAACGACGCCGCGATCCCGATCGTCGGGACGCAGGACGATAACGCGACCTACGGCGCGACGTTCGACGCGCTGAACATCTTCGACCTGTCCGTCAAGTGGCGGTCGACGCCGGTCGCGTCGCTGTTGCTGGCGGCCCAGCTGCCGACGGCACCCTTCGACTCGATCTTCCCGTGCGCGCCGACTTCGCGTGACTGCCTGCCTCAGCCCGGCATCACCGACCGGAACCAGTTCCTCGACATCCTGTCCTACCGGCAGCGACCGACCTTCCGGCTCGCCTACCGCAACTTCAAGGACTACGAGGCGCTGGTCACGAACCAGTCGGTGGAGGCGGCTCCCGGGATTGCCGGTGCACGCTGGTACGAGATCAGGCGGACCGGCGACGCGTACAGCCTGTTCCAGCAGGGAACGTACGCACCCGCGGACGGCGTTCACCGCTGGATGGGCAGCATCGCCCAGGACAAGAAGGGCGACATCGGCCTTGGGTACAGCGTCGTGAACGGGACCAACGTGTTCCCGGGGATCCGCTACACGGGCCGCCTCGCCGGTGACCCGCTCGGCCAGATGACTCTCGGCGAAGGCAGCATCATCGAAGGATCAGGCGTGCAGACGACGACGAACTCACGCTGGGGCGACTACACCGACATGACGGTCGACCCCGTCGACGACTGCACCTTCTGGTACGTCAACGAGTACTACCCGGTGTCTGGGACTCCGGCCGATACACGGCCGTGGCACACGCGAATCGCGAGCTTCAGGCTCCCAGGCTGCTGATGCGTTAGGCAGGGCGGGACCGGCGCGGCTAAGGCTCGCGCCGGTCCCGCTCCGTTGCGCTCTTCGAAACCTGTGTCTGACACCGCGCTGAGCCAATCGCTCCCCTGAGGGATGCGGCGCCACGGCCGGGGGCGCCGATCTCTTGGAGGCGGCGCGGCCCCGCTGGGCAATCCGACGATGATGCGCGACCTGTACTTAAGCCTCACAGCCCGCGAGCAGCAGGCGGTCCGGTGGAGCGCCGGCGTCATGGCAGGCGTGCTCTGGCTCTCGACGGCGTGGGCCGACCCCTGGTTCCTCCTGGCGTTGCCGCTGGTCGCCGGCGGCTATTTCGTCTGGCTCAAGCGAAGCCGCCGCCGCGGCGCTCGGCCCGACGACGGCGACTGGGATTTCTAGAGCAGCTCGGCGACGACCTTCAGGTCTTGCACGAACGCGGCGTACTCCTGGTCGCGGGTCTCAGGGTCGCCGCGCAGAATCGAGCTGGGGTGGATGGTGGCGATCACGTGCACTGCGAGCTCGGACTCGACCGGCCGGCCGCGCTCGCGTGTGACGCGGAACTGCCGCCCGAGCAGCGCCTGGGCCGCCGTCGCCCCGAGGCAGACGAGGACGCGTGGCTGCACGACGTCGAGCTCCGCCTCGAGCCACGGTCGGCAGGCGGCGATCTCCGACCAGTTCGGCTTCTGGTGGATGCGCCGCTTGCCGCGACCCTGCCACTTGAAGTGCTTGACGACGTTCGTCACGTACACGGCCTTGCGGTCGATGCCCGCGTCGACGAGCGCTTCGTCGAGCAGCCGGCCCGCGGGCCCGACGAACGGCTTGCCGGCGAGGTCCTCCTGGTCGCCGGGCACCTCGCCGACGAACATCACCTCGGCATCGCTCGAGCCCTCGCCGAAGACGGTCTGCGTGCCCGTCTTGTAGAGGTCGCAGGCCGTGCAGCCCGCCGCAGCCTCGCGAAGCTTCGGCAGCGAGGCGCGTTCCGGAACGAGCGGCGCAGCGGTGTCGTCGAGGCTCAGCTGACGGGGCACGCTGATCTTCTACCCGAGGGCAAAGCTCGGGAATCACCCCGCTACGATGGATGCCGCGGCGCCGTGGCCTCGCCGCTCGAAGTCCGCCTCCGTTGACGCGGAGGCACGACGACCTCGACCGGCTCATGCGTGCCAAGAGCAGGAGTGAGCCGACGCCGGCAAAGCCGGCATCGCCGGCGAGTCGATCCGCAGTGGTGCGGGCTACGATGGACGCCGCGGCGCCGTGGCCGAGAGGTTAGGCAGGGGCCTGCAAAGCCCTTTACAGCGGTTCGAGTCCGCTCGGCGCCTCTTTTCTACCGCTGGCGGGGTTTGCCGAGGCTAGTGTTTCCGCGACCCCAGGGCCTCGCCGACCGGTTAGAGGCACGTTAGAGACGCCTGCAAGCCTCTCCTTCAGAACGGGCCAACGCCAGGCAGGCGGGGAGGAGAGATGAAGCGACTCGTGAAGAATCGTGGTCGTCGGCGCCGCTGCCCTGACTCCCTGTTCCGGCGCAGCACTGGCAAAGTCAGCGGGCGACCACCTATCGGCGGTCCGCTTACCGAGGAAGAGAGAGTGAGATCGCTTGAAGCGGCTCGCGCGGTTCGGCGCTGGCGTCTCCTCTAGCCGATCCGTTCGACCTTCGACGAGGACGCGTTAGCGCCGCGTTAGAGACGTTCGCGAGCCTTGCCTGCAACAGAGGACACACCGGTCAATGAGGGCAGGCAGGAGGTCTCCGTCATGTTCATTTCTGTGTCACGCCATCTGCGACGCAACGTGGTTGCCTACCTCGCGCTCCTATTCGCGCTCAGTGGCACTTCCTACGCCGCCGCGACGAAACTCCTGCCGGCTAACAGCGTCGGCACGCGGCAGGTCATTAACCACTCGCTACGCAAGATCGACTTCGCATCAGGACAGCTTCCGCGTGGGCCACGGGGGTTTCGCGGGCTAACGGGCGCTGCGGGTCCAGCAGGGCCGGCCGGCCCGGTCGGTCAAGCGGGGGCCCCCGGCCCCAAGGGGCCCACCGGAGACGTCGGTCCGCCCGGACCGGTCGCCTTGGTCTACAGCAACAGCGGCGCACACAGTCTCCCTTCGGGCCAGACGACGACGCAGCAGGTGGCTTGCCCAGATGGATGGTTCGCCGTCGGGGGTGGCGTCCAGGGCGCGAATATCACGGTCAACTCGTCCGACCAGTTGGGGTTTCCGGAGTGGCCATCCGATCCAGGGATTGGCTGGACTGCCACCGTGACGAACACCGGCGGGACCGACACGACCTTTCAGCTCGATGTGATCTGCGCCCTGCCTACGGACATTTTCACGAGTGCCGTTGGGTCGCCGCTTCGGCACCTGACCAAGTAGGACCGAGAGCACGCTGGAGTTTCGCGCGCACGAGGGGGCCGGCTGAAGGAATCATGCGGGCCCCCTCGTTTCCGAGCAAAGGCTGCTGCGTGCCGACCTACTGAGATCCTGCTAAGCCACGCAGGACCGCCGAACGCGCCCTTTCGGCGGTTCGAGTCCGCTCGGCGCCTGCTGCATTTGGTTAACTGCCGCGTCGTCAGAACTCGTTAGCCGTCAGAAACGGGGGGATTCCATTGAAACGGCTGCTGATTCTGGTGCTCTCGGCCGTGCTCTTCGCCAGTGCGATCGCGGTAGGGATGCGCCTGACCAAGACTGACAAGAAGGCGACGGCAAGCCCGGCGGGCCTCGGCGAGAGCGCCGAGGCGGAGACCGGAGGGCCGTCGACGCCGGGGGACTACATGACGCTGAAGTGGACCTCCGGCAAGGACGTGACCCCGGCGCAGGTTCGCCGGGCCGAGACCCAGGCCGCTGCCATTCCGCAGGGCCCGAAGGCCCCATGGCAGCTCGTCGGGCCCTCGAACGTCGGCGCCCGCGTGGTCGACCTCGTCGTCGACCCGACACAGCCGAACACGATGTACACGGCGGTCTCCGGCGGCGGCGTCTGGAAGTCGACCGACGCGGGGATGACGTTCTCGCCCGCGTGGCCGAACGACACGACGCAGACGATGGGCGCGCTCGCGATGGGCTCCGACGGAACGCTATGGGCCGGCACCGGCGAGGCGAACCCGTCGGGCGGCGGCCTCACCTACACGGGCAACGGCGTCTACAAGTCGACCGACGGCGGTCAGACCTGGCAGCAGTGGGGCCTCGTCAACAGCGCGGCCATCGGCCGGATCGCCGTCGACCCGGTCGACCCGCAGCGGGTGTTCGTGGCCGCCGCGGGCTGGATCTCGCGGGTCGCCGGCCAGCGCGGCATCTACCGCGTCACGAACGGCGGCAAGGACTGGAAGCTCGTCCTGGCGCCGCCGAACTCGACCACCGGCGGGATCGACGTCGCGATCGACCCCGCGAACCACAACCGAATCTTCGCTGCGCTCTGGGACCACAAGCGCAACAACGGCGCGCGCGTGTACGGCGGCGTCGGCTCCGGCCTCTACCGGTCGGACGACGGCGGCGACACGTGGACGCGGCTGGAGAACATCGTCGGGCCCGTCAACAGCTACGACCAGACGGGCAGCGGCCTGAAGAGCGACCCGAGCCTCGGACGGATCGGCATCGGCCTCGCGCCGTCCGACCCGAATCGGGTCTACATCGTCTTCGGCTCGCCGTACGGCCCGGACAAGGGCTTCTACGTCTCGAACGACGGCGGTGACTCGTTCGTCGCCGGCGGACGGCCGGGAGCGTCGGGCGGCTACCAGTGGTGGTTCGGCCGCCTCTGGGTCGACCCGAACGACGAGAACCACCTCTTCAGCGGCGACGTCAGCCTGCGCGAGTCGAACGACGGCGGCGCGACCTGGCACAACTCGAATCCCGTCCACGCCGACCAGCACGCGATGGCGTGGGACCCGAACGTCGCGAACCGCGTCTATCTCGGGAACGACGGCGGCATCTACCACTCGCAGGCGGACGGCGCGAACGGCTCCTGGGTCCACGCGACCTACGAGCCGTGGAACCAGTCGTACCACCTGGCCGTCGCGCAGGACGACCCGACGCGGCTCGCCACGGGGCTGCAGGACAACGGCAGCGTCCGAACCTGGACCGCCTCCTCGCCGCCCTCGGACTTGAGCCAGTGGAACGCGTTCGGCGGGGGTGACGGCCACGAGGTGCTGATCGACCCGACCGACCACAACATCTACTACGAGTGCCTCCAGGTCGGCTCGTGCCGGCGGCACCAGGACGTCGGCGGCGTCACGCAGAACATCCCCTTCGGGCCGCGGCACTCGGCGCGGATCACGACCGACACGCCGATCGTCCTCGACCCGAGCGACCCTTCGGTCATCTACTTCGGAGGGAACGTCCTCGACCGCTCCACGAACCGCGGCCAGACGTTCACGCAGATCAGCCCGCCGGGCGACTTCCTCACCGGCCCCGTGCCGCCTGACGAGAACGACCTCGGGCCGTTCTACGCGAACGAGTACGCGACGATCACGTGGATCGCGCCTACGAAGACGGAGCCGAACACGATCTACCTCGGCACCGACACGGGACGGCTCTGGAAGACGACCGATCTCGCCAACACCTGGACCGAGTTCGTCGGCAAGGGCCTGCCCGTGCGTTGGGTCAACGCAATCGTGGTCGATCCGACCGACGCCGACCACGTCTACGTGGCGTTCTCGGGTTACCGCGAGGGCGACGAGTCGGCGAACGTCTGGGAGACGACCGACGGGGGCGACACCTGGCAGAACATCAGCGGCAACCTGCCGAACGCCCCGGTCGAGATGATCACGTACGACCAGCCGAGCGGGCAGCTGTACGCGGCGACCGACTTCGGCGTCTTCTACCTGAAGAACGGGAAGAAGAACTGGGAGCAGCTCGGGACCGGGCTGCCCAACACGCCGGTGCTCGACGTGAAGCTCTCCGGCGACGGCTCGACGCTCTTCGCGGCCACCTTCGGCCGCAGCGTCTGGAAGCTCGCCTTGCCGCAGGGCTAGCCGAACCGACGAGGGCGGGCCGTTTCGGCCCGCCCTCGTCGCTGTCGAAGGGCGAGTATTACGAGGAGCGCCAGGTCCGGCGCGAGATGAACAACGAGCGGCCGGCGCGGTTGCGGCACGTGACCCCGGTGATGCGGGAGGTGCAGCTGAACGCGCCGTGCCGGAACGTCTTCCCGTACGCCAGCCTCGGGTAGCTCGGCCTCTGCGTGTCCGGGTTGTAGGCCGGATTGCTGGTGCAGAAGATCGTCGCCCGCCTGGTCGCGGCGAGCGCGAAGCCGTGCCAGTCCACGCCCGACCCGTCCGGCCGCATGCAGCGGGCCTGGAGCCGCTTCGCATAGGCCGCGCTGCCGATCGAGCAGTACAGCCTGTTGCCCGCGAAGCACCTGATGTTCCCCGTCGGGGAGCGGAAGCCCGGCAGCGTCTGGACGGCGGCGCCTCGAGCTCCGGACGCCGTGGACGGCGCCGCCAGGAGCGGCGAGGCCGAGAGTGCGGCAGCCACGAGGAACGAGGCGGCCATCGAGATGAGGAGTGATGCCTTCATTGGAAGCCTCCCTGGTCGAATTGGGCGGCATCCTGGTCGGGCCGTGAAACGGCTTCGTGACGACGGAGTAACGGTTCCGCAACTGCGAGGCGCAGCCCCGCCCTCGCTCACCCGAAGTCGTCGACCAGCATGTGCACTTCGCCGACGCGCTCGAAGCCGAGGCGCTCGAGGATCGGTCGCGACATCGAGCCGCCCTGTGTGATCAGCGCCGGGGTGCCGAGCGCGACGGCGTCGTCCCAGCGGGCGCGCACGAGCGCGCGGTAAGCGCCTCGGCCGCGGGCGCGGGCGAGGGTGGCGCCGCCGTAGAGCAGGAGGCCGTGCTCGGTCGGCGCCGAGGTGCCGGCGCAGACGAGCTCGCCGTCGAGCCAGACCGCGTGCATCAGGTTCACGGTCTCGCGGTAGCGCTGTCGCAGGCGCTCGCGGCTCTCGGCGACCTCGTCGGGCGGCATGCCGAACGCCTCCCACTGGACGGCGTTCGCCTCGGTGTACTCCTCGAAGCTCGCTATCCGCCGCGCGACGAGGCCGGGCACCTCGGGCGGCTCGTGCGTGAGCACCAGCGCGACCGCGTAGGGGTCCTCGTCATGGGCGAGCCCGCGCTCGAGCAGCGCGTCGACCAGCCACGGCGGCGCCGAGCTCCCGACCTCCCATTGCGTGTGCGTGCGGTCGCGGCGCTTGAGGGTGGTGCGGACCTCGGCGAGGACGTCGTCCAGCTCCTCGGGCTCGAAGCGCTGCCGCTGGACGGTGTTCCACTTCGCGCCCTGGCCCATCCACAGCGTGTAGCGGTCCGTGTCGATCCGCTCGTCGCGTGGCCCGAGCGGTCCGAACGAGTTCGGGTACTCCGCGATCTCCCGCAGCATGCGCGGAATCTACCGCCGCGCCACGGCGACCCCGGCCAGGCAGAGCGCGCCTCCGAGCAGGGCGAGGCTCGGCGGGGTCTCGGAGAGGAGCAGCCAGCCGAGCAGGACCGAGAGGGGAGGCGCCAGGTAGGTCGTCGCGCCGAGGCTCCCGGCGCTGGTGCGGGCGAGTGCGAACGCCCACGTGGTGAAGGCGATCGCAGTCGGGAACGCGCCGAGGTAGAGCGTCCATCCGATGGCGCCGGCGCTCGCGTCGCCGAGCTCGTGCACGAGCTGTGCGGCGAAGGGGAGCGAGGCAAGCGCGCCGATCACGCAGCAGAAGAGCGTCGTCTGCAGCGCGGTCAGGCGACTGATGACCGACTTCTGAAAGATCACCGCCGCCGAGTAGGAACACGCGGCCAGGACGCAGAGCACGACGCCTGTCGTGGACGAGCCTCCGTTCGACGTCGCGACGCCGATCACGACGACGCCGCCGAAGGCGACGGCACAGCCGGCCACGAGTGTCCGCGGGAAGCCCTCGCGGAGGAACAGCCCGGCGAGGATGGCGACGAGGATCGGGCCGACGCCGATCAGCATGGCCGCGGTGCCCGCGTCGACGCGCCGCTCGCCCGCGTTCAGGGCGATGCTGTAGACCGCGAACCAGAGCACGCCGCAGAGCACGAGGGCGGGCGCAGCGGCCCTGAGGTCGGCGCGCCGCGGGGCGAGCTCGCGGCGCGCGGCCGCGATCAGAAAGAGCACGAGCGCGCCGACCAGCAGCCGCCCGAGCGTGAGCGCGCCGGGCGAGAGGGTCTTCCCGGCGGAGCGGATGCCGACGAACGCCGAGGCCCAGAGCACCACCGTGACGAGCGCGGCGGCGAGGGCAGGGGTCGCTTCCCGGCGAGCCCACCAGGCCCGCGCCTGCGGCTGCGCTACGACCTCTTCCGTCACGCCCACCCGGACACCTACAACGACCAACGGCCCAGGCTCTTCCGGTGTGAGACGGCCTGTGACACAACTGTTACGAACGCGTCACGGGCGCGTTGCACGACGAAACGACGATGGCCGGCGGCAGAGAGAAGGGAGCCCGCCATCATCAGTTCGCGAGTATCCGCAGCAGTCGTCTTCGGCGCGGCGCTCGTGCTTGCATCCTCACTCGGATGCGGGGCTGCTCCCTCCCGCCCACAGGCTCGGTGTGTGGCGGCTCCGCGGTCGACGTCCGCGCCGATCCGTACGCCGGCGGTACCGTCGTTCGTCCACTCGGCGACCTATCGAGTCGGCCGAAGCCCGGCCTCGGTTGCCATCGACGACCTGAACGGCGACGGCGCGGCCGACGTCGTGACGGCCAACTCCGAGTCGAACACCCTCTCCGTGCTGATGAATCGCGGCGACGGAACGTTCAAGGCGCGCGACGATCAAGCCGCCGGCCGTGGCCCTGAATCGGTTGCGATCGCCGACCTCAACTGCGACGGGAGGCCCGACATCGTCGACACGAGCGGGCGCAGCAGAGTGTCTGTCCTGCTCAATCGTGGCGGCGGTCGCCTGGGACCGAGGCGAGGCTACGAAACAGGGCCATACCCATCGGCCGTCGCCGCGGGCGATCTCGATCATGACGGCGATCGCGACCTCGCCGTTGCGGGGGCCGGGATCTCCGTGCTTCTGAACGAAGGTGACGGAACGTTCGAGCCACGAGCCGACTATGCCGCCGACTCCGACTTCATGTCGATCGCGCTCGTCGACCTCAACGGTGACGGCAGCCTCGACCTGGCAGCTGGAGCCAACGAGGGAACCTCCTCGGTCCTGTTCAACCACGGGGACGGCACCTTCCGCGACCCACGCCATTACGACAGCACAAGCGGTCCGACGTGGATCGCCGCCGGCGATCTCGACGGTGACGACAGGGGCGACCTCGCGGTCGTGACGAACGACTGGTCGGACGAGGTTGAAGACGAAGGCGTGACGCTCCAGCCGGCGTACGCCTACGTCTTCCCGAGCAAGGGCGACGGCAGCTTCCGGCCAGTTCAGCGCCTGTTCAAGACGTTCGGGTACGACGAGGGGCTCGACTCGCTGGCGATCGCCGACGTGGACGGTGACGCGAAACCGGACCTCGTCGTCGGGCGCGACATAGGCGAAGATCTCGTCGGCGTCGTCGTCGTTCTCCTGAACGACGGCCACGGCGGCTTCCGAAACCGGCTCGCCTACCTCGTTGGAGACACCGACGACGCGAGCGGCTCGATTGCCGTCGGCGACCTGAACGGGGACGGGACGGCCGATCTCGTCACCGTGAATCCGGCATCGAGCGCGGTCTCGGTGTTCATCAACCGGGCCCGTCGCTGCACCGTCCAGGATGTGTCGGGGACGCTCCCCGGCCCCTCGGGGTACGAAGGGTCGACGCCGGCCGCCGCCCGGACGGCGCTCGAGCGTGCCGACTGTCGCGTGGGCCGGATCGACCGCGCGTACTCGCCGCTGGTGACGGCAGGCCGCGTGAGCTCGCAGAAGCCGAGGTTCGGCGCCGTTCTACCGGCAGGTTCGCGCGTCAACCTCGTAGTCAGCCGGGGGCCGAAGCGATGAGCCGGCGCCGGCTCTCGCTCTCCGCAGCCCTCCTTTGTGTTCCGCTCGGCCTTGCCGTCGCCGGATCGGCAGCAACAGCCGGCACTGCGGGAGCGGCAAAGGGCTGGATTCTGCTGACCAGCGACCGCGACGGCACGGCGCGGCCGTACAGCGTGGCCTCGGACGGGTCGCGCCTGACCTCGCTCTTGCCGTCCGATCGTCCGCTCGAGCCGGCCGCCGTCGCGCCGGACCGGCGGCTGATCGCCTACGGCCCCGTCGAGGGCCAGGGTGGTCCGATCTACCTCTCCCGCGCAGACGGGTCCGGTCTTAGGCGCCTGGGTCCGAAGGGGGTCTTCTCGACCTTTTCCCCGAACGGACGACTCATCGCCTTCACGAGGGGTGGCGGGATCTGGGTCATTGGCACGAACGGACGCGGGCTCCGGCGCTTGACCGCACGGGGCGACGACCCGGCCTGGTCACCGGACAGCAAGGCGCTCGTGTTCATGCGCGTGATCGACGCGAAGAACGAGCGCTACGCCGTGATCGTGGAGCCGCTCCGGGGGAAAGCGCGCGTGCTCGTCCGCACCGGGCCGAACACCGACACCTTCGACGAGTATCAACCCGAATGGTCCCCGGACGGACGCTGGATCTCTTACATCAACTACGAGGACAAGGAGCGACGGAACGGTCTGACGCTCGTCCGCCCGAACGGCACGAAGCGCCACCGCGTCGTGATCGGCGCGAACGAGGAAGACACCTATGCCTGGTCCCCGAAGGGGCGCTTCCTGATCTACGAGGACGGCACCGAGCTGGACGTGATCTGGCCCACCGGCAACTGGCGCAGGTTGTCTGCGCACGCCCGGTCGCTGCCCGTCTGGTCGCCTGACGGCAAGAAGCTCGCCTTCCCGGTCTTCCCCCATGATCTCGTGGTCGCGCGTGGTGACGGGCGAGGGTCCCGGCGGCTGGGCCTCGGGCTGACGAGCATCCTGGAGTGGAGCACGACGTGGTCGCCGGACGGACGCCGCCTCGCCTTCGCGGGCAGCTTCGGTGAGGACCCGACGCAGATCTGGACCGTCGGCGCCGGCGGGCATGGACTGAGTCGGCTCACCAACGAGGGGAACAACGACATCGTCGGTTGGACGAAGCTTCACCCGGTCCAGCCGCCGGCACAGCCGCTGCCGCAGACCGAGCGCGTTTCCGGGGCGACGACCGTTGTGACGAGCACTCCGGTCCAGGCCCTCTCGGCGGACGGGCCGCGCGTTGCGTTCGCCCCGCGGCCCACCGTTACCGACTGCGTTCACGTGATGGTGTGGGCGCCGGGCGAGGACGTCCTGCGGCGCATCGGCAACCTGCCTGCGCCGTGCGCGGGCCAACAGACCGTGCAGCCGCTCGTTCTTGCGGGCTCGCGCGCAGCGTGGGTCTCTCTCTCCGGAACCGACCCGTGCTCGTTCAAGCTCATGTCAGCCACGCTTGCAGATCCGCTTGCACGCTCGGTGCACGGCTTCGACTTCGTCGAAGGTGCGCCCTGTGCGGACATTGACCACCTGCGCGGCGACGGTGATTTGCTCGTCTTCAACGATCAGCCGTCGCACACGTCCACGCTGGTTCGGATCGGGATTGGCGGCGAGCGATGCGGAGACACGTTGTGCTCGACGCTCCGCAAGGACGCGCAGGCAGCCCCAGTGGACTCCGTCTCCGCCGGGTTGATTGCAACCCGCACGCCCGCGGCAGTGTCGGTGCTCGACGCCGGGGGCAGGCTGGTGCGCGCCTTCTCGTTCGCGCCCGCCGATGTCAACACCGCTGTCCTCGACGGCGGCCGACTCGTCGTCTGGCGCTTCGGCGTGCTCGAGGTCTACGACGTTGCGACCGGCGCGCGCGAGCTTTCGAGACCGGTTCCCGCCGGATTTCGCCTGACAGATGTCGACGGCGGCATCGCGGTGCTGCGAACGGCCGAGACGATCATGCTGCTGCGGCTCGACGACGGCCACTCGTCGACGCTCACGCCGGGTCGGCCGCCGGTGCTCGCCGACCTCGAGCCAAACGGGCTCTACTACTCGTACGCAACCGCCGACGGTGGCGGGCGCGTCGTCTTCGCCCCCCGGTCGATGCTCTCGCAGCACCTCGAGGAGGTCACCCAATGACCCGCGCACTCCTGATCCCGCGATTGCGACTGCTCACAGGGGCGCTCGCAGCGTCCGCGTTCATCGCTCTCGCCGTCGCCGGTACCTCCGGGCCCGCCGCGGGGGCGACGAGCGCCGGCAGGTACTGGATCGTCCTGGGGAGCAACCGCGACGGCGTGACCCGTGCCTACAGCGTCCGGCCCGACGGCTCACGACTGACGATGCTCCTGCCGGCCACGCTCGGTTCGGTGACGCCGGAGGCCGTGTCGCACAACGGCCGCACGATCGCCTACCAGGTCGACGGCTTCGACGACCCCCTCGAGCAACTCTCCGTCTCGCGCGCGAACGGCACCGGGCTCCGCCCTCTGGTTCGGGCTCTCGGGTCCGCGGTGCTCTCGCCGAACGGGAAGATGGTTGCTTACACGTCCTCGCGTCTCTTCGTCATCCGGAGCGACGGAAAGGGCCGCCGGCGCCTGAGTTCGCGCGGCGAGGCGTACGCGCCGGACTGGTCACCGGACGGGAGGACGGTGGTGTACGACGACGAGAGCCGTTCTCCGCGCGCAGCGATCGTCGTTCAGCCGCTGCGCGGCCGGTCGTACGTGGTCGCGCGTGGCGAGGTAAGCACGCCGAAGTGGTCACCCGACGGTAGGTGGATCGCCTACGCCGGCAAGCACGGACTCGCTCTCGTCCGCCCGAACGGCACAGGCACGCACATCGCCGCCCGCGGCCCGATCTCCTCGTTCGCGTGGTCGCCGAATGGGAGGAAGCTCGCCTTCGGGACCGGGGCCCGCGGGAAACTCGTCGTCGTCAGCCGCGAAGGTGGGGCGCCGAGACGCATACACCTGCGCGGCGCCCAGAGCGTCGCTTCCCTGAGCTGGTCGCCTGACGGACGCTTCCTGGCCGTCCAGGACGAGAGGTACGACGTAGGCGGTCAGATCTGGGTCGTCGGGGTCGACGGACGCGCACCGCGGGTGGTTGCGCACGAAGGGTCGAGCACGCTGGTCGGCTGGTCGCGTCTCGCTCCGGCCCAGCCCCCGGCGCCTGCGCTCCTGCCCAGCGAGTGGGCCCTCGGCCCAGACACCGTGGCGACGCGCACGCCGATCTCGGACCTCTCTGCCGACGGAGGCCGCGTCGCGTTCGTCCTGGGATGGACCGGGGCGGACTGCGAGCACGTCGCCGTCTGGACGCCGGCCGCGCAGGTTCTGAACCGCTTCCGAAAGCCGAGCACCGCCTGCGACGGGGGTGTCTACAGCGTCGAGCTGTCCGGTTCTCGGGCGGCGTGGGTCTCGTACTCGGGCTGCGGCAACTTCTGCGACGTGACGCTCGAGACGGCAACCCTCGACGACCCGGCGCCGCTCGCGGTTGCCTACGACTCCGTCAACGCGAACGAGCCGCTTGAATGGCCTCTGCGCGGCGACGGCGACCTGCTCGTCTTCGACGAAGGCGAGCGGCTCGTGCGGCTGGGAACAGGCGCCGAGAAGTGCGAGAAGGCCCTCTGCACCACGCTGCGGCGCGGCGCACACTCGGCACCCGTCGAATCCGTCTCGGGAGGGCTGATCGCGGTTCTCGAGGCAAGCGCGGTGGCAGTGGTCGACGGACATGGGGCACTCGTGACGGTGATCCCGTTCGCGCAGAACGAGGTCAAGGCCGCCCGGCTCGACGGCGGCCACCTCATCGTCGCGCGCTCGGGCGTGCTTCAGGTCTATGACGGGGCGAGCGGAGCGGCTCTTCAGCAGCGGCCGCTGCCCGCGGGCTACTCCCTGACGGACGTCGACGGCGGCATCGTCGTGCTCCAACACCACGAGACGATCACGCTGATGCGGCTCGAGGACGGCCGCTCTCTCACGTTGGCGCCTGGGCGAGGGCCGGTGCTCGCCGACCTGGAGCCGGCAGGGCTCTACTACTCGTACGTGACGGACGAGGGCGGCGGCCGGGTCGTCTTCGTTCCCCGGTCGAACCTCCTCCAGGCTATGGGCGCCTGAGAACCTCGAGGACGTCCTCGACCCCGCCGTCGGTGACGTGGACGACCTGCTCGACCCCCGCTCGACGGAGGAGGGAGGCCGCGAGCGAGCTCCGTACGCCCGCGGAGCAGGCGACCGCGAGCGGCTTGCCCGCCTCGCGCAGCTCGCCCGGCACGCCGCCGCGGAGGTCGTGGTACGGGATGTGCAGCGAGCCCTCGACGTGCTGGGCCTCCCACTCGTCGTGCTCGCGCACGTCGAGGAGGACTGCCTCGCCGCGCCAGAGCGAGTCGGCGGTGCCCTCCGGGTCGAGGGCCGGGATCGCCTCGGTCGCGAGATGGGCGCCGCGCCAGGCTCCGATGCCGCCCGCGACGTAGCCGCACAGCCTCCGGAAGCCGACCGCCTCGAGTAGCAGGCCGAGCCGGCGCGCGTCCTCGTCGCTCGCCGCCAGGAGCACGACCTCGCTCTCGGGTTCGAGCACCCAGGCTGCGCGCGTGCCGACGCCGCTCTCGATCATCGTCACGTTGAGCGAGCCCGGCGCGTGCGCAGAGTCGAACTCGCGCGGGTCGCGGCCGTCAACGAGGGTCGCGCCGGCTGCGAGCAGTTCGTGCGCACGCTCCGCTGCGAGGGGCTCGAGCGCTGGGGCATGACTCAACAGCGGCCCACTGTTCAGCTCGACGATGCGCTCGAAGTTCGGCGGCTGCGGATCGAGCTCGCTGGTCAGTCGGCTGACGAACTCGTCCTCTTCGAGACGCAGCAGCTCGTCGTGGCGCCGCTCGTACCCGAGGGTCGAGGACGGCTTCTTGCTCATCCGTGAGCTGCCGCAGAGCGAGCCGCGGAGATGGCCGGGCCAGAGCTCGACGTGGTCGTCCAGCTCTAGCAGGCGCCGGCTCGAGCGGAACAGGCCGCGGGCGCCCTCGTCGGGGTCGACGGCGAGGTCGGGCCGGCCGACCGCACCGACGAAGAGCGAGTCGCCGGTGAGCAGCAGCCACGGCTCGTCGCCACGGCTGCGATCGACCACGGCGAACGTGAGGTGCTCGGGGCGGTGGCCGGGCGTCGAGACCGCGCGGATCAGAACGTCGCCGAGCTCGAGCTCGGAACCGTCGTCGAGCCGCTCGTGTTCGTACTCCGCCTCTGCAGCGCTCGAGACGTGCAGGGTCGCGCCTGTCGCCTCAGCGAGGCGCCCGTGGCCGGAGACGTGGTCGGCGTGGTTGTGCGTCTCGAGCACGTGCGTGATCCGGAGGTCGTGCTCGTCGGCGAGGTCGAGGTAATCCTCGATCTCCCACTTCGGGTCGACGACGGCCGCCTCCCCGCGGTCGGCGATCACGTAGGACGCGCACGCGAGGTCATCGTGCAACACCTGGCGGAAGAACATCGCTTCCGCCGTACCCGCTCGGGTGCTAGTGAACCCGGTGCGCCTCGGCACGAGCCCGGCAGCCCCAGTACTCGACCTTCCCGATCTGGCCGCGCGGTTGGCACGACTGGTCGGCGAGATTCGGGCGGCCGTCCAGCCGGCCCTTCTTGCACGCGCGCCAGGCACCGCCCGCCCCGGCCGGGCGCGGAGCAGGCGTGCAGTGCCCGACCAGACCCGCACGGTGAAGGACATCGTGGCCGCTAACGACCGCGAAGAGGGCTGCCGCGAGCACCGCCAAGAGCCAGATTCGAAGCATTTCGCTCACCTCGTTCTGGCCGCAGATACGTCACTTTTGTCACAGCATCGACGCGGCCGGCCCCGTGTCAATCACTCGAATCAGCGAATCCGTCGCTAGCGAAGCCCCCCACGCTCGTGATGAGCCCGGAAGAACTCCGCAGAGCCGGCTGTCGCCATCGCGGCGGAGGCCGAGATCTCCAGCGCCAGCGTCGCGGCTGCGACGATCTGCGCGAAGCGGTAGACCTTGCCGCCCCCGGCGCAGCCCAGCACCTCCAGCCAGCGGCGCGCGTAGGGCAGCGTCGTCCCGCCGCCGATCGTCGCCACTTCCAACCCCCCGAGCCGGAACGAGACCTGCAGGCCGCCGTCGACGAGCCGGGCCGACCCGTGCGACATCGAGCTCGTGCCGACCATGCCGAGATCCTGGCCCGTGGCCGCGAAGATCGCCGCGATCGCGGAGGCCGGCGTGAACGCGACCGACTGCATCCCCGAGGCGATCGCTCCGTGGGTCCCTACCCAGGCGAGCTCGGCGAGGTCGCCGAGCTTCGTCCGCAGCACGCGCCGCACCGCATCCTCGGTCAGCGTGGCCTCGGCGAGCACCGTCTTGCCGTGGCCGGTCTGGAAGTACTCGAAGGACGGCTTCTTGTCGCCGCCCATGTTGGCCTCGAGGATCGACCGCTCCGGCTTCACCGGCGCACGCTCCATCACGTAGCCCATGTTCAGGACGTAGGAGTTGCGCGTCATCATGTTCGCGCCGACGGCGTCGCCGGTCGTCCACCGCCAGAGCACGTGGCACATCGGGCCGACCACGTGCGTCTTCACCTCACGCAGGCGCGCGAACTTCGAGAGCGACGGGTCGTCGTGCGCCTCGAGCCAGGCGCGCATGGCGTCGAGCTCGCCCTCGATCCAGCGCGCGAGCTCGATCGCGTCGGCGGCACAGCCGCATACGAAGCAGGAGGCGCGCGTGATTCGGTCGGCGAGCACGTAGGTGCGGAACCCGCCGGACTCCGCGACCGCGCGCGCACCGCGGTGCAGGGAGGCCGAGAGACCGCCCTCGGTGTGGGCGAGCGGAACGAAAACGCTGTCGTGCGCGCGGCCGGTCTCGACCAGCTCCCCCAAAGGCTCGCGCAGCTCGTAGTCGCCGAGCTCGAGCTCCACCGGCCCGACGACGGAGACCGGGATCACGGCCGCTCCGGTCAGCATCTCCTGGGCCTGGGCGAACGGCTCGAGGTCGATCGCGGTCACCACGCCGTCGAGCCCCAGCGCCTCCCGGCGCGCCTCGATCGACTCGGCATCGTTCTTCCGTGGCCACTTGCGCGGCTCCACGGCGAAGAGCTTATTCCGCTTCGTCTGAGCTCAAGAGCTCGACAGTCGTTCCGACCGTACTCTGCACGAAGGCGTCGGGGAACCGCGCGGCAAGCTGGTGAACGGCCTTCCAGCCGGTGCAATGAGCCGGGACGAGGAGCGCCGGGGCGAGCTCGTCGAAGGCGCGGACGGTCGGTGTGATGATCGGCTCGAACATCGGGCCACTCAGGTGAAAGCCGCCGATGACCGCGGCGATCTCTTGCTGTCCGGTGAGCTTTTGGGCGTAGCGAACGGTGTTGACGATCCCGGCGTGGCCGCAGCCGCTGAGCACGACGAGTCCGCGTTCGCGCAGCCGAAGCACGAGGGCCTGGTCGTCGAGGATCAGCGGGTCGGGTTGCCAGCCGCCCTCCCGGTATGCGTCGTGTCCCTGGAAGCCCGTCTCGAACTCCGTCGTTCGATCGACCTCTCCCGTGATCAGTACCGAGCCGTCGAGCAGAAAGGAGGGTTGACGCTCCTCCACGATCTCGAAGCCGGCGCCCTCGAGCGCGGAGCGGCTCGTCGCAGGAAGTTCGGCCGGGTCGAGCCCGGGAAACTTGATCCTGCGCCGACTCCAGAACTCCGGATGAATCATCACCGGCAACCCAGCGCGCCCAAGCGTTCGCGCCACGCCCTCCATCCCGGTGACGTGATCCCAGTGACCGTGGCTGAGCACGATCACCTCCACGTTCCCCAGCGAGAGCCCGAGCCGGCGCATGTTCTCCACCATCCCGGTCGGGGACACACCGGTGTCGAACAGGAGCGTCCGCTCTCGACCGTTCTTCTCGAACCGCACAAGCGCGGAGAAGCCGGCCTCGCCGATCAGGAAGTCGGGTATGCCGTCGGGGGCGAACTGCGCGGGAGCCCGAGCGGTCGGGTCGGTGAGTACCTTCGGCCAGCTGAGCCGAGTCACTGGGCCCTGGTCCGGGATCAGAGGATCGGTGAGGTTGTCCATCAGGACCGTCACGCGAACCCTGTCGACAGGCTCGAGCTCGACCTGAATCAGCGGCGACTCCGTGTCCGGGGAACCTTCTGCGAGTCTACGACACCGGGGATAAGCTCCAGCCCGTGGCGACCGAGCAGGTCATCGACCAGGAGCGCGAGGAGCGCGAGGCCTTCGCCGGCGTCCTCCGCTTCTACGAGCTCGCCAAGCGTCAGGAGTGGCAGGTGCGAGACCTGCCCTGGGGCGAGCTGCCGCCGATCCCTGAGGGCAAGGGCTCGCCGCAGCGCCAGGGCCGCCGCAAGGACATGTGGCGCTCCGTCCTCACGCAGCAGCTCCAGGCGGACATGCTCGCGTGTGAGATGTCGTCGCAGCTCCTCAACATCGCGCCCGACGCAGAGGCGAAGCTCTACTACTCGACGATGGTGCAGGACGAGTCGCGCCACACCGAGGCGTGGCTGAAGCTGATCGAGGAGGCGGGCGGCACCGCAGAGCGCGACCCGTACCTCGACGAGCTCGCGCACATGACGCTCGAGGCGGACACGCTCGAGGAGAAGGTCTTCCAGATGCAGGTCTTCTACGAGCGGCTGATCATTTCGCGCTTCCGGCTGATCGCCCGCGCGTCGCGCGGGACGGTGCTCGAGGATCTCTGCAATCGCCTGACGACGGACGACGGCATCCACCACGGCGCCGGGATGGCGTACGAGAAGGTTCTCCTGCGCGGCGCGGACACGAACACCAAGCGCGCGCTCGTCGACGCGGCGAACCGGCTGCTGCCGACCTTCGTCCAGCACGCGCTCTGGCGTCCCAAAGAGCGCGCCTTCATCGGCAGCGCCATGCGCTCGCGCGACATCGAGAAGCTGAAGGAGGACATCGAGATCGGCGTCCGCCTCTCGCAATCGCTTGGGCTCGACGTCAGCGACGTCCAGCTCCCGATTCCTTAGTGCCTCTTCCCGTGATTGTGGGCAGGCTCTCGGTCGCTAGCACCAAGCCAGCGTCCCCACTCGACCGCGGCCTAGGCTGGCAGCCTGCGCAAGGGCAAGGGAGGGCTCTGGCACAGCGTGAAAGCGGGCGAGAGACGCGCATCCATCGCCGCGAGAGGCACTAGCGTGAGTGCAACCCTGATGCTCGGGGAGCCGCTCGCCCAGCGGATCCGCACCGAGGTCGCAGACGAGGTGCAAGAGCTGGGCGAGGTCGGCCTGGCGACGGTGCAGGTCGGAGAGGACCCCGCCTCGACGATCTACATCAAGCGCAAGCACGACGCCGCGGCGGAGGTCGGGATGCGGTCTGTCGACCTGAAGCTGCCGGAGGACGTGTCGCAGGACGAGCTCGGAGCAGCGGTCGCCGAGCTGAACGCCGACGACGTGATCGACGGGATCCTCGTCCAGCTGCCGCTTTCCGGTCATCTCGACGAGGCGCTTGCGGCCGCGGTAATCGACCCGGCCAAGGACGTCGACGGCGTGCACCCGTCCAACGCGGGACAGCTGTACCTCGGCCGGCCGACGCACGTGCCCGCGACCCCTCTCGGGATCATGGCGCTGCTCGCGAGCCACGACGTGGGGCTCGACGGCGCGCGGGCGGTCGTGGTCGGGAGGAGCGACATCGTCGGCAAGCCGGTCGCACACCTGTTGCTGCAGGCAAACGCGACGGTCACGATCTGCCACTCGCACACGGACGAGCTCGCCCGCCACACGCTCGACGCGGACGTGCTCGTGGTCGCAGCCGGGGTGGCCGGGATCGTCTCCGCTGACATGGTCAAGGTCGGCTCCGCGGTCGTCGACGTCGGGATCAACCGCACGGAAGCCGGGGTCGTGGGGGACGTCGACCCGGGAGCAGCCGATCGCGCCGGCCTCCTGACGCCGGTTCCGGGCGGTATCGGCCCGATGACGATCGCGATGCTGCTGCGAAACACGGTGCGAGCGGCCCGATATCGCCGCGGGCTGCTTGCGTTTCCCGAGATGCGGCGCTGAGGAACGGCTTGCCCGAGAAACGGCTTGCCCTGGAGGGAGATACCGGCTAACGTTCCGGCCGCTTCACAGTAGGTCGGCGGCTCGGTGCCCGGGCCGTCGTTGTTTGTTGGCACGAAGGGAGAAGGTTTTGCCCAAGGGCACCGTCAAGTGGTTCTCGAACGAGAAGGGCTACGGCTTCATCGAGCGCGAAGGCGGCGA
>JBKPAM010000119.1:0-16138 GCA_046726435.1 Actinomycetota bacterium | reverse complement strand
TCGGTACGCGGAACGCCGGAAAATGGCTTGAACTAGCGCCAAACCGCCTTTCTTGGGGATGGGTTCTGGGGACACGTTCGAGGTTTCCCAGGGAGACTCAGGGCTCTTGGAGGGAGGGGTGGCCTGACACATGAAACGGCGATGGTAAGGAGGGGGACTCCGGTTCGAGCGTCCACCGTGGACGTTGTCCGGTGCTCAATTCATCGAGCAGCCGGATCGCGTGCTCGCGTCCGTCGCGGGCGAGGTGGCCGTAGTGGCGGTCGATCATGGTCAGGCTGGCGCCCATGTAGCGCGAGAGGTCGAAGGTGGAGATGCCGGCACGGAGCGCGAAGGTGGCGAAGGTGTGTCGGAGATCGTAGATCCTGCGTAGTGGCTGGATCCCGGCCGCGACCTGTGCTGGCTTCCATTCGCGATTGCGGAAATTGTGGAGGTCGAGGTAGCCGCCCCGCTCGGCGGGGAACACAAGTGCGCTGTGTCCATTCGCCGGCTGACGTTGACCGCTTCGAGCGCGATCGTCTGCAGCGGCACCGCTCGGCGGCTCGTCTCGGTCTTCAGGGACTTCAACCGGCCCTTCGTGAACGAGCGTGGACGTAGACGACCCGCGCCTCCAGGTCGATGTCACGCCATTCGAGGGCGAGCCATTCGGCCGGACGCAGGCCGGTGGCAGTGGCGAAGATCACCATCTGCCGAAAGTGTGGCGAGAGCTTCGCGGCGACGGCATCGAGGTCGGCCCACGACTCGAATGGGCGCTGCTCCCTCCGCCGCGGCGACGGGTTGTCGACCCCGAGCTTGGCCGGGTTGGCGTCGATCATGCCCAGACGACCGCCCGCGCGAGCACCTGCCGGAGAGCCTGAGTCGCGTCGAAGCGGTAGCCCGGCGAGAGCGCGATCCGCCAGGCGGCGATTTCGTCTGACCGGAGCTGTCCGACCGGCCGCTCGCCGAAGACGGCGACTGCCTTTCCCAGCAGCCAGCGCAGCTTCTCGATCGTCACCGGGTCGACGTCGTGCTGCGCCAGGTAGGCCTCGACGAGTTCGGCGAGGGTCAGCGATCTCGCAAATCGCCGCTCCCGCCGCAGCCGTTCGAGTTCCCGCTCCAACGCCTCCGCCGCGTCCTGCTCAGAGGCGAACCCGCCACGCTGTACGCGCTTCGACTCTCGGCCGCCTACCCGGTACCGGTACGCCCACAGCGGCTCGCCGCCGCGCCCGGCTGTCTTCAGTCGGATCAGCTGACCCTGTTGCGACATCGCGATCACCCCTCCTTCGTCCGAGGGAACGAGGTGATCGTGCTGTCCGCCCGCAGGGGCAGGTGAGCGTTTGTTACTCGGGACGCGCCCGATCGACGCGTCGTCCCTCGCGCGTGTACATAAAGGCGGAGAGCAGCCTAAAGGCGGAGAGCAACCGCGCACGCCCACCACGCCTCGAGTTGCCCATCGCGCGCGGATTAGGAGGGCAGACTGATCAACGAATACCACGCGCCGCAGCATGAACCGCCATTTTTGAAACCCTCAACGGTCTTCACCGGCACTCGTGCACGGGCCACCTGCTCGATGCCGAGGCGGACTGCGGTGATCATCGCGCGCGCCAGGACAACCGCCGTCCGACCTGCTCAGGGTGAACTTCCCTCCTGGCGCCCGGCCACAAGACCGAGCGCCAATCCCACCAGTACTTCAAACGAATCCGAACGCCGGAATCGCTCGCTGACCGTTCTTATTGGACGGCCACGGTCCTCTCAGGCGGCCGCGCGAAGGCACCGAAGATCCAAAGAATCGGGAAGAAGATCCCGAAGAAGAACAGCCAGCCGTGTCCGTTCCTGAGTGTCATGAGCCCGAGCGTGAACGCCACGATGAAGTACAAGATCGCGCCCCCGAATCCAATTGCCCACCACATGGTGACCTCCTTGAGTAGCGTGGAGAAGGGAGCTACCCCTTCATGTCGAGGCAAGTGTCTAGCCAAGGGGCCCGGCCGGCATCGGGGCGTTCACCGAACCCAGCACGCGAGAACTACCTAGCCGCCGAAGGAAGCCATGGCTGCATCGAGCGGGCCCTGCCGGACGCTGAGCATGGTCAAAGAGCCATAGGGCGGCGGCGAGGCGAAGTCATAGCCTGCCCCGGAGGCCCGGATAGCGGCAGCCTCCGTTTGCTGCTCGGCACGCACATTGCTCGCCGCCGATTGGTCGAAGCTCGCCAGTCGCTCCCGCAGCGCGCGGCCAACCAGAGCGCGCGCACTCAGTCGCGAGCGCTCCACGCCGAGTGTGGCTCAGAGAAGCCGAGCGAGCCCGTCGGCTGCGAGGAGAGCCCCGAACACGAGCAGCGAGACGGCTGCGAACTGCCGCTGGTTCTGGAGCAGCCAGACCTCGGCTTTGGTCAGCCACGCTCGAGTCCGCTGGCCGGCCACGACATAGAAAGCGACGGGAGCCCACACGAGTACGCTCGCAACGACCACATAGAGCACGGCCGCGACCACGCTCTCACTCCTAGTCAGGTCCGCGCCGGAGATCGTCGTTGCGGTCACGATGCCGATCGTCAGCCGCTTCGGCCCTCCGATCCCGAGCAGCGCTCCCGCGGGGAAGGCCGTCTTCGGGGTGATCAGGGCGAGCCGGTCGAGCAGCGCCTGGGTCCGACCCGCGCCGTCCGCGTTCGCTGGAACGGCACCGCCGCGAATGCGCAGTCCTGCGGCGAGGAGTAGCAGCCCGAGCGCGAGCTCGAGCGCCGCCGCCGAGGTGCTCGATCCGCCGGGGCCGGGAGCAGTCGCCGAGCCGATGGCCACGACGGCGAGGACGACGCCGAGGCCGGCAAGCAGGAAGGCTGCCGCGAAGAACACGCCGTTCAGCCGCGCGCGGTGGCTCCTCAGTACCACGACCGTTGCCGCGAAAGCCAACGGGCTCGCGGCCGCAATGAGGCCGTAGAGCATCGCGCGCGATCGTTTCCTCCACGTACGCCTCCCTTGCTTAGGAGCGGCTGGTCGATCCGCCCGCCTCGGCCGTTCGGGCTAGACCCCAACGCCGTGTGCACCCGCGTAGATGGCGGCATGCACGTGCAGCGCCTGGTTGTCCGCGTGGTTCGTCGCCGCCTTCAGGTCGAAAAGCCGCCAGGAAATCGATTGGCGTTTTCGCATCTCCCGTTCTGCTTTCAGCGTCCCTGCCCATGGCAATGCTTCCATTTGCGGCCGGATCCGCAGCTGCACGGGTCGTTGCGGCCGCGGCGCGCGTCCTCGGCCGCATAGAGGTTGGTGATCTCGGATGGTGCGCGCCCGCGCCGCAGCTGCTCGGCCATGAAGCGCATTGGGCCGTCGACGTGGTGAAAGAAGTCCTTGTAGCCCGCGCAAAGGTAGTTGAGGCCGGGCTCGCCTTCAGGCGTAGAAATGAAGCGGTCCTTCGGGCAGCCGCCGTGGCAGGCGAAGCGAACGTCGCAGTCGAGGCAGTAGCGAGGGAGCGTCTCGGGCTTGTCGAGCCCGAACTGCCGCTGCTTCGGCGAGTCGACGAGCTCGAGCATGTGCGTCATCTGAATGTTCCCGAGCTTGTGGCGCGGCTCGACGAAGTGATCGCAGGAGTAGAGGTCGCCGGTGTGCTCAAGGGCGAGGGCGAGCCCGCAGGTCTCCGAGTGGATGCAGAGGCTCGGCGGCTCGCCGACCCAGTTCGCGAGCGCCACGTCGAACATCTGCACGTACACCTCACCGACGTCGCGGCGCACCCACTCCTCGAAGACGTCGATCAGGAAGCGGCCATACCTGCTCGGCCGTCAGCGAACAGCCCGTCACGTGTTCCCCTTCCTGCACGTACAGGGGGCGGTCGCGCCAGGAGGTCCAGGGAACGCTTCCGTCCTCGCCCGTCTCGGACACACGCTCGATGATCGGGATGTACTGGTGGAAGCGCGACCCGCACTCGTTGCGGAGGAAGCGGTAGACCTCGGCTCCGCGGTCGGCGTTCGCCGAGTGCAGCGTGGTCAAGGTGTTGTACTCGACCCCGTACTCCTGGAGGAAGGCGAGACCTCGCATGACCTGGTCGAAGGAGCCCAAGAGCATGCCCGTCCTCGAGGACCCTGTCGTCGTCGAACTGGCGGCGAATCACGGCAAGACGCCTGCGCACGTCGTCCTGCGCTGGCACATCGAGCACGGCTTCTGCGCCATACCGAAATCAGTCAAGCCACACCGCATCGCCGAAAACATCGACATCTTCGACTTCCAGCTCACGCCCGACGAAGTCGCCGGCATCGACGCCCTCGACACCGGCGTCCGTGGCGGCCCCGACCCGGCGAGCATCAGCCCGGCCAAGTACCCGTACAAGGTCGAGAACGACTGATGACCACCTGGACGGCCGACGAGCTGAATGCGATCGGAAACGTAGAGGAGCTGACGCTGGCCTCGGTGCGACGCGACGGGACGCTGCGACGGCCGGTGACGATGTGGCTCGTCTGCGACGGTGACGACGTCTACGTCCGCTCCGTCAACGGCCGCGGATCCTCCTGGTTCCGCGGCGTCCAGGACCGCCACGAGGCGCGCATCCGCGCCGGCGGCGTCGGGAAGGACGTCGAGCTGATCGAGACCGAAGATGCACAGGACGCCGTCGATGCGGCCTACCAGGCGAAGTACGCCAGCCGCTACGCGTCGATCGTGCCCTCGATCGTCGCGCCAGAGGCACGGGCGGCAACGCTGAAGCTGGTGCCAAAGGGGGACTGATGGAGACACGCACACTCGGAAACGCGCTCGAGGTCTCGGCGATCGGGCTCGGCTGCATGGGCATGAGCCAGAGCTTCCCGCCGATCCCCGACCGGAACGACTCGATCGCCCTCATTCGCGCAGCGGTCGAGCGCGGCGTGACCTTCTTCGACACCGCGCGGGTCTACGGTCCCTTCGACAACGAGCAGCTAGTCGGGGAGGCGCAGCGTCCCTCCCCAGTCGCGTCGCTGCCGCTCTGGAGGTGGAGCCCTTATGGCAGACGATGGAGCCTTTATGGAGCCCCGTGGTTGGCAACCGGTCGCAAATCGGACTTGCGGACAACTGGCGAAACCAAGCCGAAACCGTTCCGGCGCGGCGGCCCGATCGACGTGATCCGGCCCGGCGATCGGGTCTTCTTCGAGCCGGGCGAGGACCACTGGCACGGGCGCTGCGCTACGCGTCAAGCCCGTGTCAAGGAAGTGGCTGCTGCGCACCCTCCCAGGTGCCTCAAGCACCCGGGCCACCCCCAAACAGTGAGCCTCTCCGGAGCGGTATCCCTACCCGGCCTCGTTGTGTGACATCTGGTCGATGCAGACCGTGATCGCGAGGATCAGCGCGTTGTCCTGGGCCTCGGCGATCTCGATGCCGTAGGTGTCGCGCATCCCGAACCAGCGCTTCGACACCTCGGCAACCTTGTCCCCGCCGCGCTCGATCTTGTACTCCTGGTCGACGATGTTGCCCTTCGCCTCCATGTCCTCGCCGCCCTCGACCTCGATCGAAAAGCGGTCGCGCAGCGGGGTCAGGAGTGCCTTCTTAACCGTCGCGACCGTCATGCCGTCGCGCTCGATCTCCATCGTGTCGCGAATGCTCAGCATCTTCTTCTGGATCGTGAGCACCTCGTCACCGTCCGGCGCCTCCAGAATGAGCGTCTTGCGGATGCGGAGCGCCTTGCCGTCCACCTTGAACGCAGGCTGACCGCCGTCGGTCTCGATCCAGTAGTCGTCGCCGATCGCGAACATCTTCTCGCGCATCTGGTACTTCATGCCGTCTCTCCCGCTTCGAAAGCCACCGGCTCAAGGGAGTTGACAGCGTCGACGATGACCTGCACGAAGTTGGCCGTCGCATCGAAGGGGGCTGCGTGGCCGGCCCCATCGATTCGATGCGTGCTCGCGGTGGGCATCGCGGCGGCAAGCAATCTCACCAAGCGCGACATGCTGTCGGGACTCCGTGCGCCGTAGCTGCATACGACCGGAATCTCAACGGTCGCGAGATCTCTCGCCGACGGATAGACGCCGATCGAGTTGCGAAAGTCCGCTAAGGCCGCCCGAGCGTTTTCCCTGCCGACCCGCCGCCACTCCTCGGGAAAGGCGTCCCAAGCGCTTTCACCGTCACGGTAGGTGTAGGCGGAGCGCAGCAATGTCTCGGCCGCGTCGCGATCTCGGCCGCGGAGAGCCAGCGATCCGATCTTGGCCAGCGCCGCGGCCTGCGAAACGGTAGGAAGGTGACGAGTGAACCGCCATGGAAACTCATGCGCGATCACCGCTCCCACCAGGTCCGGACGACGGACCGCTAGGTCGACGGCGATCGCCGCCCCGGCGCTCGTACCGACCACGACGGCGGGCGGGGCCTGCAAATACTCCAGAAGCGTTGCGGCGTCGGCCGTATGCGTCGACATCGAGCGCGCCGGTTCGCCGCCGGACCGGGCGTAACCACGGCGGTCGTAGGTAATCACTCGTCCGACTCGGGCGAGCTGCTCGGTCGCGGAACCCCAGGTTGAGGCCGTCGCCCCAGCGGGGGGAATCAGCAAGATCGCTACGCCCTCGCCCAGCTCCTCGTAATAGAGGTCGCATCCGTCCGACCGCGACTCGCCCCTTTCCAAAGCTGGAGCCAGAGACATAGCTAGCTCGCGGGTGCGGCAGGAGACACCGAGCCTGTCTCGAGCGCGAACGGGGGGTAGCGGTCGACGAGCGAGACGAGGTAGGCGAGCAGGCACGCCTCCCAGCGGACGATTCCGAGTAGGAACCGCCACAAGCTCTCGGGATATTTCTCGCGGACGAGGACGAGGACGACGGCGATCACCCACACGATCGCGCCGACGAACGTGAGGATCGCGAGCACGATCAGACTCGGGATCGCGTAGAGGATGCGGAGCAGCGCCGAGCCCACCGTGGGCGAGCCGGAACGGTCGACCTGGAAACGAACTGAATGTTCGCCTCGGCCGGGCAGCCGGTCGGTCAAAAGGGCCAGGTAGGCGACGAGATCGAGGATCCAGTTGAGGACGCGGGTGACGGTCGGGGCGTCCTCGTCCAGGTAGCGCTGTCCGCCCTTCTGGGAGACCAGGATTGCGGCCACCAAGGGAAGGCCCAGCCAGAGCAGCCCGATCGGATGGCCGATCCAGCCGATGACGACCAGCAGGCCCACGCGGAGGAACACGTGGGCCCGCTGGAAGACCGGCGGACGCTCGACGTCGAGAGTGACAGGGAACGCCATCGCCTTATGCAGGCACTGCGTTGCGGACCTTCACATCGGTGTCCAGCCCCTGGAAGAGGGAGAACTGCTTGTACGTCGTGCCCATGGCCTCCAACGCGGCGGCCAGCGCCGGCGACGGCTCGCCGTAGAACGTCATGCTGTGGCCGGTGACGAAGCGGAAAAGCTTGGCCTTTGCCTCGGCGATTCGACGTTGCTGCTCGAGCAGGGCATTTGCGTCCGCATATGCCTCCCGGACCTCGCACTCGGTCCCGTCATCGCTTAGGAAGCAGTCGTAGCGCAGCGGCTTCGCGTCCCGCTGCTGCATCTGGCTGATGATCTCGGCCACCTGGCGCTTGAATTGCTCGAGCTCGCCGTCGCGGATCTTCAGTCGCGCGCTCGCCTCGAAGATGGCGCCGTGCGTCCCTGCGCCTCGCGAGCTTTCGGCGTCCAGTCCCTGGAAGAGCGAGTAGCGGTGGACGGTGACGTGACCCGCCATCGCCTCGAACGCGTCGGCGAGCGCCGGCGAGGGCTCGGCGTAGAGCGTCATGTCGTGGTCGTAGGCGAAGTCGCTAAAGAGCTTGGCCCGGACCTCCCCGACGTGGTGGGAATGCTCCAGGAGGCCGTCGGCGTCCGTGTATCCCTCCCGGACCTCGCACCGCGTTCCGTCTTCGGAGATGAACCAGTCGTAACGGAGCGTTTTCGTGTCCTTCTCTTTCGCCTCCCTCATGACTTCCGCCGCCTGCTGCTTGAAGCCCTCGAGCTCCCCTTCATGGATCTTCAGTCGCGCGGTCACCTCGAACATCGGTCTTCTCCTCTCTCTTGACGCGTGCTGGTGTTACACCTGCTTCGGCACCTTCCCGGCGTAGATGACGCGCATCACCTTGTGCCCGAAGTCGGCGGTGGGCTCGAACATGCACGGACAGCCGCCGTCGATCACCGTGATGCCGCGCTGCCGGCCGTAGGCGGTGGCGGCGTCCGAGACGCTGCCTGCGCCCGGGCCACGATGCATCCACACGTGCTTGATGCCGAGCTCGGCGCACTCACGCATCGTGTCCTCCGCCCTCTCGGGCCGTGTTCCGATCACGACCGCCTCCACGCCACCCGGGATCGATTTCAAATCCGGATAGGACCGATCCCCCTCGACCTCTCTGGTGTTCGGGTTCACCGCGAAGACGTCGTAGCCGCGCTCACGGAAGCGCTTGTAGACGTTGTTGCTCCCGTGCGTCCTGGGCGTCCGGGACACTCCGGTGACCGCCACTCGCTTGTTCGCCAGGAAGTCAGACGCTGCCTCCTTAACGCTCTGCATCGCTCCTCCCTTCGTATTCGGGATCCAGTCCTGCGGTCACACCCGCGCTCGCGCGGCTGGCGCGGCGGCCGCGGATTGCACCCGCGATCAGGAGGCCCCCGCCGGCCAAGAAGACCGCCCCTGCCACCAGCAAGCCGATGGCGATCCACAGCACCGCCGGCATCCGAGCTCCCAGGTCCGCCCGCACGCCGATCCCGGGTCGCGCGTTGGCATTCATCACCACGACGGTCCACGAGCCGCTGTGGGGATCCCACTTCAGCGTCCGAGCCCCGAGGCCGGTGGAGGAGGCGACCCAGAACTGCTGCGTTCCTGGGGCGGATGCGGGCGAGCCGCCGCCGACGGTCTTCACCTTGTTCCCGAAGAAGTCGGAAATAACTGTGTGGTTGACGCCGGCGAGGTAGCGATCGACGTCGGTTGAGCGACCAATCCCGACAAACAGCGCCGAGCTCGGGCTCACGGGCGTGACCCGGATCCGAACGTTGCCGAGCAGGCCCGGGGAGTACAGCCAGCCAACCCCCGGCGATCCGAGATGGGTCGACTCCGTCGCCAATGCCGATCCGGAGGTCGAAAAGTCGTGGAGACCGGTCGTGACATAGCCCGCGTCCCGCTGGGTGAGGTCGGCCCACACGCCCGTTCCGCCAGCGCCCAAGAGGACCAATGCGACCAGCACCAGTAGGCCACCGATCACGAGCGCCGCGATGCGGCCCGCGGTCCATCCCGAGGGAAGGTCAGCGACCTCCGGCCGGCGCGGCACTGCCGGCGAGGCTTCCGAGCCTCCGTCACGTTCCGCTGTGTCACCTACGGATAGCGGCGCTTGTGAAAGATGCGTCTCGTTCACTGGGACCACTCCTTCCAGACTCGTCTCGCGAGCTTGTCAGCGTTCGGGCGCGCCGACATCGGGCGGACACCCTGATGTCGCACCCTGATCTCTCGATTCCCTGCGCGCGTCGTTATGGGATGCCGATCTCGTTGACGCGCGCGACCGTGGTGCGCTTGGCGACGTAGGGCGGGAGCAACCGGAGCGCGTCCTCTTCGCTCTCGGCCTCAACCGTCCACCAGATCGCGTGCCCACCAGAACGGCACGATGCGATCGTTGCGCGGCGACGGAGTGGGCTCGCATGTCCTTTGAAGGAGGCGAACACGACGCCGCATTCGCGCGGCTCGTGGCGGTGCTCGAGCAGGAAACGGGACATGACGTGAGCATGCCGCCGAAGAGTTGGCTTGACATCGGGGCGACACCCTGAACCTGCACCCTGATTCGCGACCGGCCCAGGCCGCCGAAGACCGAGCGGAAGAGAACAACGCCGTCGGAGTCCGTAGAAAACACGGACTGTCGACGCGGACTTCTACCGATGACGCAGCGGCGTGACCTTAGAGAGGTTGCCTACGGCCGAAGGAGGCGCGATGACGCCTGGGCTGGCAGGTACGGAGAACTCGGTTGCGCGTGAGCATGACGCCTTCGTTGGGCGCGCCGGCGAGCTCGAGTCGCTCGAGCGGGTGCTCGATGAGCTCAACCAAGGCCCGCCGGCGACGATCGAGGTGGTGGGCGAGCCTGGCATCGGGAAGACACGCCTCCTTTCGGAGCTGAGGGCCCGTGCCGAGCTGCTCGGCCACCTGGTCCTCTGCGGCTCGGCGTCGGAGCTCGAGCGCGAGCTGCCGTTTTCGGTCTTCGTACACGCGTTGGACGAGTACGTCGAGAGCCTCGACCCTGACGTTCTCTCCACCCTCGACCACGACGTGCAGGCAGAACTGGCGCACGTCTTCCCGTCGCTGTCGGCGTTCGGCGGCGGAGGGGCCGTGGCGCTGCAGCACGAGCGTTATCGCAGCCATCGAGCGGTGCGCAAGCTGCTTGAGCAGCTTGCGCAAGAGAGGCCGCTCGTGCTCGTTCTGGACGACTTTCACTGGGCCGACTCGGCATCCCTCGAACTGCTCGGCGCGCTGCTGCGGCGGCCGCCGGCTGCGGCCGTGCTCATTGCCGTGTCGCTCCGCCCTCGTCAGATGCCGGAGCGCCTGGCGGCAGCGCTCGAGCAGGCGCATCGTGCCGCAGCGCTGAGGCGAATCGAGCTTGACGCTCTGACCCCTCTCGAGGCTCGAGAGTTGGTCGGCGAGACGGTCGACGCCGCCGGCGCAGCCGCCCTCTACGACGAGAGCGGCGGCAACCCGTTCTATCTCGAGCAGCTCGCCCGATCGCTCGAGCGCGCCGGCGGGCGAGCAGCCGGGCCTCATGGCGAGATCGTGCTTGCGGACATCGGCGTGCCGGCGGCCGTTGCCGCGGCGCTGTGCGAGGAGCTCGGGGTGCTGTCCGACGGTGGGCGCCTGGTGCTCGAGGGAGCCGCCGTCGCAGGCGATCCATTCGAGCCCGAACTTGCGGCCGCAGCAGCCGCGACATCCGAGGCGGCGGCGGTGCAAGCAGTGGACGAGCTGCTGGAGCTCGATGTCGTTCGCGCCACCGACGTGCCCCGACGCTTCCGGTTCCGGCACCCGCTCGTCCGACGCGCCGTGTACGAGGCGACCGCCGGCGGCTGGCGGCTCGGCGCCCACGAGCGGTGCGCGGAAGCGCTCGCGGCGCGAGGAGTGACCGCAGCTGCACTCGCCCATCACGTCGAGCGGTCGGCGCGCCAGGGCGACGTTGCCGCCGTCGCCGTGCTGCGTAAGGCAGGCGAAGCAGCGGCAAGGCTTGCGCCGGAAAGCGCTGCACGATGGTTTGGTGCGGCGCTGCGGTTGCTACCGCAGCGCGCGCCGGCCCAGGATCGCGTCGAGCTTCACCTCGCCCGTGCCGGGGCGTTGGCCGCGGCGGGCCATTTCACCGACAGCCATGAGGCGTTGCAGGAGGCGACCGCAATCGTCCCGGAGCAGGCGACCGCTCTCTCCACGGCGGTCGCCACGGCATGCGCCGGAGTGGAGCGTCAGCTCGGACGCTACGAGCAGGCCCACGCGCGCTTGGAGAGGGCTCTTCGCGGCCTTCCCGAGCCGGCCTCGGTCGAGTCGGTCGAGCTGCTGATCGAGCTGACGCTGAACGAGTTCTACCGCTCGAGCTACCGCACGATGCACCACTGGGCGGAGCGCTCTGTCGCTGAGGCGAAGCTGCTTGGAGACCAATCCCTCACGGCGGCGGCGCTCGCCATGCCGGCGCTCGCCTACGCGATGACCGGACCGACCGAAAGCGCTCGATCGCGCCGTGCCGAGGCCGCAGCGCGCGTGGATGAGCTGTCCGACGACGAGCTCGCGCTCCGACCCGACGCTGCCTCCTGGCTCGCTGCGGCGGAGATCTACCTCGACCTCTACGCGGAGGCCGACGCGCACGCAAGTCGTGCCCTCCCGCTCGCTCGGGCGACCGGGCGAGGTGACCCTTTGTTCCGCCTGTACCCGATCCTGCCCAGGGTTTGGTACGTGCGCGGCAAGCTGGCCGAGGCCGCCGAGCTGCTCGAGGGCGCCATCGAGGGTGGCCGGCTGCTCGGATCGCCGCCGGCTCTCGCCGGGAACCTCTTCAACCGATCCGTGGTCGCACTCGCCGTCGGCGACCTGGACACCGCGCTGGCCACCGCAGAGGAGGGTGTCGAACTCTCGCGCCGCCTCGACGCAGGCTTCGTCACGGCCTGGGCCGCGGTCAGGCTCGCCGCAGTCCTGGTCGAAATCGGGCAACCAGCGAGAGCCGTCGAGCTGCTCGTCGGCCGCGCCGGCGGTGAAGAGTTGACGTTCATCCCGGGCGGCTGGCGGGCGTACGGCCTCGAGCTCCTGACGCGGTGCTGGCTCGCCCTCGACCGCCCGAAGGAAGCAAGGCGGGCGGCGGGCCACGCAGAGACCGGAGCCAAAGCCGCGCAGCTCCCTCTTGCCGACGCCTGGAACAACCGAGCCGCTGCCGCCGTAGCGCTGCACTCAGCAGACACTGCTACCGCGATCGACCGCGCTCTCGCTTCGGCCGATGCGGCCGAGGGAGTGGGAGCACCAATCGAAAGCGGTCTCTCGCGCACGCTGGCGGGACGCGCGTTAGCCCAAGCCGGGCAGAACGACCGAGCCGTAGCGGAGCTTCAGCGCGCAGCAGCAGCACTCGACGCGTGCGGCGCGCTTCGCTACCGCGACGAGGCTGAGTGCGAGCTGGGAAGGCTCGGGCATCGCACCTACCGTCGGACGCGGCCGGGTAAGACCGACGGAATCGGAATCGATTCGCTCACCGAGCGGGAACTTCAGGTGGCGCAGCTGGTCGTCAATCGAAAGACGAATCCCGAGATCGCCGCGGAGCTGTTCCTCAGCCCGAAGACGGTCGAGACGCACCTGCGCAACATCTTCCGCAAGATCAGCGTCACTTCACGTGTCGAGCTCGCACGCGCCGTCGAGCGCGCCGACCACGCCGCGCACGCAACTTCGCGCTAGTCGTGCCCTGCAGCGTCGCGTAGACCAGGTCGGCTGATCGAGAAATCAGGGTGTCGAATCAGGGTGACCCCCCGATGTCGGCACGGCCGGACGGCGGCAAGCTAGGCCCGGTTTCCACCAAGAAAGGGTTAGGACGTGTCGACGCCACCATCCATGAACCTGACCTCGCGGGCGGCCCGGTGGAGCGCCGCGCACCGCCGGACAGCTGTGCTCGGCTGGCTGGCCTTCGTCCTGGTCGCGTTCGCGATCGGTTCGGTCGTGGGCGTCGTGAAGATGACCACTTCCGATAACGCGATCGGCGACTCGGGCGCCGCCGACCGGATCCTGGCGCGCGAATTCCCGAACCAGCGCTCGCTCGAGGACGTCCTAATTCAGAGCCGCACAGGCGCACCGCTGGCGTCCACCCAGTTGCAAGCGGCGGTGAACGACCTCGTCAGCCGGCTCTCCCATACCCCCTCGGTGGCGTCGATCCGATCGCCGCTGGCGGCCGCGAATGCCGAGCAGATTTCGAAGGACGGCCGGTCGGCGCTCGTCACGTTCCAGATCACCGGCAATCCGGATACCGCCCAGGATCGCGTCGGGCCGGCACTTGCCGTGACGGCTGCAGTACAGCGCGCCCACCCGGCGCTGTCGATCGGCGAGGTCGGTGACGCAAGCGCCCGCAAAGGGATCGAGGACCGAATTGCCAAAGATTTCAAGCGCGCAGAGGTGACCTCGCTTCCGGTCACGCTGGTGATTCTTGTGGCCGCGTTCGGCGCGCTCGTCGCGGCCGGGATCCCACTGCTGCTCGGCCTGACCTCCGTCTTCGCGGCGCTCGGGCTGACCGCGCTGCTCAGCCATCTCCTCCACGTCGACCAGATGATCAGCTCCGTCATCTTGCTGATCGGCCTCGCCGTCGGCGTCGACTACTCGCTCTTCTACCTGCGCCGCGAACGCGAGGAGCGCGCCCGCGGCCGCACACCCGCTGCCGCGCTCGAGATCGCGGCAGCGACCTCCGGCCGCGCCGTGCTCGTCTCCGGCCTGACCGTGATGACGACGATGGCGGGCATGTTCCTGATGGGGTCGCGGATCTTCTGGTCGTTCGGCATGGGTACCGTCCTCGTCGTCGCAATCGCGCTCGTCGGCTCGCTCTCGGTGCTGCCGGCGGTGCTGTCGAAGCTCGGCGACCGCGTCGACCGAGGCCGGATCCCGCTCCTCAGGCGGATCGGCAGCCGCAACGGCGACTCGCGCTTCTGGTCGGCGATCATCGGCGCCGTGCTCCGCCACCCAATCGTCTGGGCCAGCGCCTCAGCGGCGCTGCTCATCGCGCTCGCGATCCCGGCGTTCCGGCTACACACCCTGAACCCGAGCGTGCAGGGACTTCCCCGCGACCTGCCGGTGATGAAGGTCTACGACCGCACCGTCAGGGCGTTCCCAGGCGAGCCGCTGCCCGCGATCGTCGTCGTCAGCGCCCGCGACGTGACCACTCCGGCAGTCACAGCCGGGATCGAAGCGCTGAAGCGCGCGGCGCTGGCGACGGGCGAGGTCGGCAAGCCGGTCAGCGTCGACATCAGCGCGTCGCGGAGGGCCGCCCGCGTGCGACTCTCGCTCGCTGGCACCACCACCGACGCCGCCTCCAACCACGCGCTCAGCAACCTGCGCAACACCGTGATCCCGTCGACGATCGCGCGCGTCCCGGGCGTCACCGTGCACACAACGGGGGAGACGGCCGTCTCGCGCGACTTCAACAACTCGATGAAGTCGCATGCCCCCTACGTGTTCGCGTTCGTCTTCGGCCTTGCCTTCCTGCTCCTGCTCGTCACCTTCCGCTCGATCGTGATCCCGCTGAAAGCGATCGTCCTCAACCTGCTCTCCGTCGCCGCCGCCTACGGCGTACTCGTGCTCATCTTCCAGGACGGGCGCCTCCAATCGCTGCTCGACTTCCACTCCGTCGGCGGCATCACCGCCTGGCTGCCGCTCTTCCTGTTCCTCGTCCTGTTCGGCCTCTCGATGGACTACCACGTCCTCATCCTCAGCCGCGTCCGCGAGGACCACGACAACGGCATGACCACCGAGCAAGCGGTCGCGCACGGCATCCGCTCGACCGCGGGCGTCGTCACCAGCGCAGCGGTCGTGATGGTCGCCGTCTTCTCGATCTTCATCACCCTCGGATTCCTCGACTTCAAGATGATGGGCGTCGGGCTCGCCGTCGCTGTCCTGCTCGATGCAACGATCGTCCGCGCCGTCCTCCTACCCGCCACGATGGCGCTCCTCGGCGACTGGAACTGGTACCTCCCCCGCTGGCTCGAATGGCTGCCGAAGCTGTCCGCTGAGCCGTCGGTTGAGGACGAGGACGAGCAGCTCGAGGCGCCCCCGGCGCTCATCCCGGGCTAGACGTGCTCCAGCCGAAGCCCACAAACGCATCGCAGCGCGCGCTCTCATTCACCGTCGCCTACGAGCTCTGGCTCGCCAGCTGGGACACGGCACTTGCGGCACTGACGACCGCGAGCCAGAGCCGGACGCTCAGCACGAATGAAGCGGCAACGCACAAAGCTGCGATCGTGGCCGAGCGCGAGGTCGTCACCAGGCACTTCACGCTTCTTCTCGGGCACCGGGTAGCGCTTACCACGAACTCGGAGGTTCACCGGCCATGACAGAGCTCATCGCACATACGTCGAAGTCCACGGTGTCGTTGTTCCACTTCGCTCGACACCTCGTCGAGATGTTCCTCGCGATGATGGCTGGGATGATGGTCGGCGCTTTCCTTCTCGCCACCGCCCTCGGCACGAGCGTCTCCGAGGCGCGCCGCGAGCACGCGGTGGCCTGGGTCGTCGTGATGGCGTTCGACATGACAGTCCCGATGGTCGCCGTGATGCTCTACCGCGGTCACTCGCTCCGAAGCGCAGGCGAGATGGCGGCAGCGATGATCGTTCCCGCGCTGCCGATCGTCGGGTGTCAACTGAGCCACATCGTCAGCGGCGAGGTGGGCCGAGCCTACATGCCCGTGTCAATGGTCGCGATGATCGCCCTCATCGTGTACCGGCGCAGCGAATACCGCACGGCGGCCGCGACGCATGCGTAGACCGGCCGGCTCGGACTGACGAGGAAAGGAGACACGATGGAGACCGTTACCAAGACGCCGGATGCGGTGACCGCGACCTCTCACGGGCGCATGGAGCTCGGCGGATGGATCGAGGCGTATGGCCGAGCGTGGGAGACGGGCGACGACGATCTGATGGCCTCGCTCTTTACCGAGGACGCGAACTACCGATCCGCCCCGTTCCGTGAGCCGTTTCGCGGCCACGACGAGATCAAAGCCTACGCCTGTCGCAACGCCGCCACGCAGCGGGACAAACACGTC
>JBKPAM010000118.1:0-17470 GCA_046726435.1 Actinomycetota bacterium | reverse complement strand
GAGCCCACGGCGGAGATCGGGTCGACGTGCGGGGCCGAAGCGCGGTAGCGGGTCGGGTGGCGGTCCGTACGCAGGAGCGCCCAACACCCCGACTCGCGCGTGATCAGCACGTTGCGGGCGCCGAGCTCGGCGATCGTCTCGAGGCCGGTCAGGAAGTCGTCGTCGTCGTTGAACTCCTGGCCGACGAGCGCCTCGGCCTCGCGCTCGTTCGGCGACACCAGCAGCGGCTCGGCCTGGACGCCGCGTAGCAGGGGCTCGCCTTCGGAGTCGAGCACGGTCTTCGCGCCGCGGCGGTTCAGCTCCCGGACGGCCTCGGCGTAGAAGCCTTCGTCGATCCCGCGCGGGAGCGAGCCGGCGAAGACGACGTACTCCGCCCCTTGCGAGAGGTAGGTGAGCTTCTCGAGCAGCATCTCGAGCTCCTCGGGCCCGACGTGCGGGCCCCACTCGTTCACCTCGGTGTAGGTCGAGCCGGTCGGGTCGACGATCGCGGTCGACGTGCGCGACTCGCCGTCGATCCGGACGAAGTCGTTCAGGATCGCCTCCGTCGTCAGCTCCTCGACGACCCTCGTGCCGGTGCGGCCGCCGGCCAGGCCCGTCGCCACGACCGGCACGTCGAGCCGCTTCAGGGCGCGCGCGATGTTGATCCCCTTGCCGCCCGCGAGCGTGAGCCCGGCGCTCGCGCGGTGCCGCTGCCCGAGCTGGAAGTTCGGCACCGTCAGCGTCCGGTCGATCGCCGCGTTCATGGTGACGGTGACGATCAACTGAGCCCCCCGATCACGTGACCCAGCCTGCCATGTGGTCCAGGGTACGCCGGGCGTACCACCCGGCGCGGCCGGCGAATCCGGGCTTTTTCACGGAGCGCGCGGCGACCAGCGGGACGCGTCCGAGGAGCCGTCCTCGCTGGTAGACGCTGATCGCCCCGAGCGACTGTCCCTTGGTCACGGGAAGCTCGGCCGCGTCCGCCGCGACGATCCGCCGGACGAGCGGGATGCCGACCCGTGCGGCAGGCGTCAGCGACCCGGCCGCCACCAGGGCCACCGGCGCTCGGCCGTAGCCGAGCTCGGCGCTCGCGTACGCTCGGCCCCTCACGACGAGCGGCGCGGGCCGGTACTGGGAGAAGCCCCAGTCGAGCAGCTCGACGAGGTCGGCGTTCCTGGTCGAGCGGTCGGGGCTCCCGAGCAGGGTCGCGTAGACGGTCACCCCACGCCGGCGCGCGGCCGCGATCTCCGACCAGCCGGCGGCCGACGTGTGGCCGGTCTTGACGCCGAAGATGCCCGGGTAGCTCGAGAGCAGGTCGTTCCAGGTGTGCAGGGTGCGCCCGCCCGAGATCGTCGCCGTCCGCTGCCGCACGATCTGCCTGACGATCTTCCGGTGCATGAGGATCCGCGCGAGCAACGTGACGTCGTGCGCGCTCGAGACGTGGCCCGGCGCGTCGAGCCCGTCCGGGCGGACGTAGTGCGTGTCCCTCAACCCGAGCCGGCGGGCCTTGGCGTTCATCATCGCCACGAACCGCGCCTCGCTGCCGTTCCCGACGTAGTAGGCGAGCGCGTCCGCGGCGTCGTTGGCGCTCTGGATCAGCGCGGCTTCGAGGAGCTCGCGGACGGTCAGCTGCTCGCCGGCGCGGAGGTTCGCGCTCGACTCGCCGACCGCGGCGGCCTGAGGAGCGACCGTGACGACGTCGTCCTGACGCGTGTGCTCGAGCGTCAACAGCACGGTCATCAGCTTCGTGATGCTGGCGATCGCGACGCGCTGCCGGGCGTCGTGCGCGAGCAGGACGTCGCCCGTCGAGCCGTTCTCCACGAGGTAGGCGTGACCCGTGACCTGCGGCGGGGCAGCGAGGACAGGGGCCGCAAGCGCGAAGGCCGCGGCGGCGGCGGCCGAGAGGCGCTTCAGGTGATTGGTCAGTCGGCGTCGACCGGTCATTTCAGACGGACGCACGGGCCGAGCCCGCACGTCCTGATGGCGGCGCCGCAAGCGGCGCCCTTGGCCTTCTTCACAGCGGCGCGAGTCTAATCAGAGACTCGTCACCTCACGCGGACACGCTGGCCGACGGTGAGGTTCGTCGGGCGGATACCGGGGTTGAGCGCCATCAGCTGCTCCACGCTCGTGTCGAACCTGATCGCGACGTCGCTGAGCGTCTCACCGGCGCGCAGCCGGTAGTAGCGGCGGCGGCGCGGCGGTACCGGCTTGGAGGTCGTCGTGGCGACGGTAACCGTGGGGCCTGTGCTTACCGATGGCGAGTCCTTCCGGAGCCCCGAGCGGACGAGCAGCACGGCGATGGTGACCGCCAGCAAGAAGGCGACCGGCGGGGCGTAGCGCTTGACCTCGGCCCGCCACCCGCGCGTCCCGCGGCGTGCCACCTAAGGCACCGCTTGCGGTGCCGTCATCAGGGCGCGCGGGCTTCGCCCGTGCGTCCGTCTGAAATGACCGGTCGAAACGCTGGAACCAGTCACAGGCGCCTTGGGCACCGAGCCAACCAGCGGCGCACTGATCACCAGCCGGAGACGGCCCAGACATCGCGTCGTAGCCGTGCGGCCTCGAGCGAGGCGGCCGCGCGCCAGTCTTCCCGGCGGTCTCGAAACGCGTAGATGACGCTTCGCGAGGCATTGACGAGCGCGCTCGCGGGCCCGCTCACGAACGCGCGGGCGAGGTCGGCCGGCGTCGCGCCCTGGGCACCCACTCCCGGGAGCAGCAGGATCGCCTTCGGCAGCAGCCGCCGGGCCTCGCCGACGGCACGCGGATGGGTCGCGCCGATGACCGCGCCGACGCTGGAGAGGCCGCGGTCGCCGATGAGCTCCTCCCCGAGCTCGCGCACGAGCCGGGCGACGTGGTGCCACAACGGCCGACCGTCGGAGAGCACGAGATCCTGGACGTCCGCCCCTCCTTCGTTCGAGGTCTTGACCACGCAGAACACACCGCCGCCGTTGCGCCTGCACGCGCCGAGAAACGGCTCGAGCGAGTCCCGTCCCAGGTACGGGTTGACCGTCATCGCGTCGGCGAGCGGCGGCGCTCCTCCGCGGGGCTCCAGGTAGGCGGTGGCGTACGCGCGCGAGGTCGAGCCGATGTCTCCGCGCTTCGCGTCGGCGAGGACGATCAGCCCCGCCGCCCTCGCGTAGGCGCAGACGTCCTCGAACGCACGCATGCCGTCCGGGCCGAGAGCTTCGAAGAACGCGAGCTGCGGCTTCACGCCGACCACGTGTGGCGCCACCGCGTCCACGATCCCGCAGCAGAAGCGGCCGCACGCCTCCGCTGCGGCCTCCCGCGAGAGGTGGGCGTCGCCGGCGAGCTCGACCGGCAACAGGTCGGGCCGCGGATCGAGGCCGACCAGCAGTTGCGAGCGCTTCCGCTCGACCGCCTCCGCCAGGCGGTCGGGAAACAGCTCGGTCGCGACTGCAGGCTCGGCGCCCACTCGCACTCAGGCTACCGCGCGTTCCGGCCGGGCAAAGTGAGGGCCGCTTCCGCGGCCCTCAGGGAAAGCTTGAAGGAGCGCGCGGCTAGAACCCGCCGCCACCGCCGCCGCTCTTGACGGCGTTCTTCAGCGAGCTACCCGCCGAGAACTTCGGCACCGTCGCCGCAGGAATCGTCACCTTCTGGCTCGGGTTACGCGGGTTGACCCCCTGCCGCTCCTTGCGGTGCTGGGTCGAGAACTTCCCGAAGCCCGTGAAGTTCACCTCGCCACCCTGCCGCAGGACCTCTGTGATCGAGTCGAGCACGGCGTCAACCGCATCGCCGGCTTCGCGCCTCGACATACTCCCCCGCTGCGCCACTCGATCGACGAACTCTTGCTTCGTCACAGTCGCTCCTCTCTTCCCGACGCTTACGGAATCTCGGCGCCAGACCCTAGCAGGGTTGGGCTTTCGGCTCAACCATGCGGTTTTGCGGCATTCGCCAGAAGCTCGGAGGCCTGGAAAAGCGCCTGCAAGCGGACGCCTTTCCGCGCGAGCGCCTCCACTCCGCCCTCCTCCCGGTCGACCACGCAAATTGCGGTCTCGACCTCGAGCCCGGCCTCGCGCAGTGCCTCGACGGCCTCGATCGCCGCACCCGCGGAGGTGACGACATCCTCCACCAGGCAGACCCGCTCCCCCGCTTCGACGACGCCCTCGAGGCGGTTCGAGGTGCCGTAGCCCTTCGCCTCCTTGCGCACGATCAGGAAGGGCAGGCCGGAGGCGAGCGAAGCGGCGGCGGCGAGCGCGACGGCTCCCAGCTCCGGGCCGGCGAGGCGCGCGGCCCCGGGCTCGTGCTCGCGGACGGTCTCGGCAATCAGGCTCCCGAGCGCGCCGAGCAGCTCGGGTCGGGTCTCGAAGCGGTACTTGTCGAGGTAGTAGCGCGACCGCCGGCCCGAGCGGAGCACGAAGTCGCCCTCGAGGTAGGCGTGCTCGCGAAGGGCTGCGGCGAGCTCGTCGCGCGTCACTCGGCGCGGGCTACAGCGAGCAGTTCGCGCGCGTGAACCAGAAGTCGTTCGGCCTCGGGCATGCCCTGCGTGAGCGTCACCGGCACGCCGTCGTCGAAGAAGAGCTCGACGCGCTCGCGCCGGCCGGAGATCCGGCGGCGTACGAAGACGGCGGCGGCCGCGGAACCGACCGCTCCCACGAACAGGGTCAGTGCGCTACGCGCTCTCATCGCTCTTCTTCCGCGTCGTCGTCCGGCTCGCAGTGCGTTTCGCCGGGGCGCGCTTCGCCCTCGGCTTGGGCTTCGGCTTCTCCGCGGTCTCGCCGAGCGCGCGCAGGCAGCTCTTGAGGTCGTAGAAGACGAGCCCGACCGTCGGCTGCTGTGTCGTCGTGGCCGCGATCAGGCGGTCGGCGTCGCGGACGACGAAGACGCTCCCACCCTCTAGGGCGGCGTCGAGCTGAACCAGCTCCTGCTCCCGCTGCTCGTCGGCGGCGCGGAAGAGCTCGAGCGCCGCTCCGGCGAGCCGGCCGGCGCGCTCGTCGTCGACCGTGGCGCCGAGGACCGTGCCCTCGCGATCGAACACCACCGCGGTCTCGATCTGCGTCGAGATCTCGGTGAGATCGGCAAGCGCCTGGGCCGTGTCTGCCACGAGCATGACGCTAACACCTCGCGTCCCTGGCCGCCCAGCCGCCCATACTCCGCCCCGATGCCCCCGCTGCCCCAGCCGCTGAGCAAGTTCTTCGCCGACCGTGGGCCGCACCTCGCGGCGATGATCGCCTACTTCGCGCTGCTGTCGTTCGTGCCGCTCCTCTTCCTCACGATCTCACTGCTCTCGCTCGCGGGGAGGCCGGACGAGTCGAGCTACCTCGTCACCGAGCTGAAGCGCGCGTTTCCGGGGAGCTCGGTGTCGAGCATCGTGCACACCGTGCGCGCGGTCCAGCAGCACGCGACCGCGCTGGGAGTGATCGGCGGCGCGGCCCTGCTCTGGTCGTCGCTGTCGCTGTTCAGCGTGCTCGAGTCGGCGTTCAACATCGTCTACGGACAGCCGAACCGGTCCTTCCTTCGCGGGAAGCTGCTTGCGGTCGCGCTGATGCTGCTGTCGTTGATGACGCTCTTCGTCGGGCTGCTGATCGGGTCGTTCGGGTTCGACCTGTTGAAGCGCTACGCGGGCGGAATTGCCGACAACTCGTACGTGGCCTACGGGTTGTCGGTGGCCGTCTCTCTGATCGCGGTGTTCGTGTTCCTCGTGGCGGTCTACTACCTGCTCACGAACGTCGAGCACTCGTTCACCGACGTGCTGCCCGGGGCGATCGTTGCGGCGGTCGTGCTGGAGGCGAGCTTCCAGGTGCTGCCGGTCTACGTGCGCTTCTCCAGCAACGTAGTCGCACTGAAGGCGTTCGGGGGGCCGGTGCTGCTCCTCGTCTGGCTCTACGTGATGGCGAACGTGATCGTCTTCGGCGCGGAGGTCAACTGGCGGTTCGCGCAGCGTCGGCGGGGTGTCGCGAACGGCGAGGAAGCGGCCGGTTTGGCCTAGTCCCAGGGACAGTCCCTGGGACATGGCCCTCGCGGCCGCTCGTCTGGCCAGATCCGGCGCGGCCAAATGGTCTGCACTCCGCAGACATGTCCCGAAGGGACGTGGGCCAGGGACTGTCCCTAGGACATGGCCGAAACGGTCATGTCTCGGCGCGCAGGGCCGCTGCGGCTCGGGCTCGATGCGAGTTCCGCGACTTCCACTCGTTTCCGAGCTCGGCGACCGTGCGTTGCTCGCCCTCGGGGACGAACACCGGGTCGTAGCCGAAGCCTTCCGTCCCCCGCGGCTCCTCGGCGATCCGGCCCTCGAGCACCCCGGTGCCGCGGAGCTCCTCCCCGTCCGGCCCGAGCAGCACCAGCTCGCACACGTACCGCGCGCCACGCCGGTCGACGCCGTCCAGCTCCTGCAGCAGCCGTTCGATCGCCTCGCCGCCCTCCGCGCCGTACCGCGCCGAACGGATCCCAGGAGCCCCGCCCATCGCGGCGACCTCGAGCCCCGAGTCCTCCCCGAGCATCCACGCGTCCGGCGGCCCGACCGAGCGCCCGTAGACGGCCTTCCCGCGCGCGTTCTCGTAGTAGCTGTCGCTCCCTTCCTCGGGGTAGCCGTCGTCGTCGAGGGCCTCGAGCTCCCAGTCCGGGAGCAGCGCCGAGAGCTCCCGCAGCTTGTTCCGGTTCCGAGAGCAGAGCCGAACGGTCGCTCCTAGTAAGCCCAGCGGATCTCCAGCACGTCGTCGAGCTCCGCCAGGTCGGCGATGATCCTCGGAGCGTCGGCGTGCGGCGGAAGCGCGACGTCGAGGACGACGGTGCGTCGGTCCGCTTCCTGGCTGACCTCGAGCGACAGGAGCCGCCCGCCGAGCCGCTCGACCCCGGTGACCAAGGCTCCGGGCGAAGCTCCTACCGGCAGCTGGGCGAGCAGCCTGTTCCTCTCGGTCCGAAAGCGCGACGTGAAGAGCTGCGAGGCAATGCGGAGCGGCTCGAGCAGGATCAGCGCGATCGCCGTCGTCAGCACTGCCGCCCAGTAGTAGCCGGCGCCGGAGGAGAGCCCGATCGCGGCGACCACCCAGAGCGTGGCCGCCGTCGTCAGCCCCCGCACCGAGAAGCCCTGCCTGATGATCGCGCCCGCGCCGAGGAAGCCGATGCCGGTGACGATCTGTGCCGCGATCCGCGTCGGGTCGGTCCGAACCTCGGCGCCGCCCTTGACGAGGAAGTCGTGGAACCCGTACGCGGAGACGAGCGTGAACAGCGCCGACCCGACCGACACGAGCATGTGCGTCCGAAAGCCCGCTTCCCGCTCCCGGAGCTCCCGTTCCAGCCCGATGGCGCCGCCGAGGGCGGCCGCGACCGCGAGGCGCAGGAGGATCTGCCCCCACGTCAGGGACGGGACGTCAGCCAGCGGCATCGAGCGCCTCTTCCTGCGCTTCGCGAATCGCCTGGATCCCCGCCGCGCCGAGGTCGAGCAGCTCGTCCAGCCCGGCCCGGTCGAAGGGCGCGCGCTCCGCGGTCGCCTGCACCTCCACGAGACGGTCGCTCCCGGTCATGACGAGGTTGAGGTCGACCTCGGCCCCCGAGTCCTCCGAGTAGTCGAGGTCGAGCAGCGCCTCGCCTTCGACGATCCCCAAAGAGACCGCCGCCACCGAGTCCGGCAGCGCGCGCGAGAGCCCCGCCCGTCCAAGAGCGCGGGCGGTGGCGACCCACGCGCCCGAGATTGCGGCGCAGCGTGTTCCTCCGTCGGCCTGCAGCACGTCGCAGTCGATCCACAGCGTCCGCTCTCCGAGCGCCTCCAGGTCGGCGACCGATCGCAGCGCGCGGCCGATCAGCCGCTGGATCTCGACCGTCCGCCCCTTCTGCTTCCCCGCGCTCGCCTCACGCTGCGTCCGCTCGCCGGTCGAGGCCGGGAGCAGCGAGTACTCGGCGGTCAGCCACCCCCGGCCGGAGTCGCGCAGCCAGCGCGGCACGCCCTCGTCCAGGGACGCCGTGCAGAGGACACGCGTCTTGCCCTGCGAGTAGAGCACCGAGCCCATCGGCTGCTCGAGGTAGTCGACCAGGATCTCGACGGGCCGCAGCTGGTCGGGTCGACGACCCTCTGCTCTCACGCTGCCACCAGGTCGGCTAGCGCCACGTGCTCGACCTCCCCCAAGGGGAGTTGCAGGAAGCGCTCACCGAGCAGACGGAAGGCCGCCGGATCGCCGGTGGTCAGGAACCGGTACGAGCCCTCGCGTCCCTCGGCATTCTCGATTCGCTTCCGCGCCAGCGTCTCCGCCACCTCTCGAGCCGTCTCCTCGGCCGAGAAGACGAGCGTCACCCCACGCCCGAAGACCCGCTGGAAGATCGGCCGGATCAGCGGGTAATGCGTGCAGCCGAGGATGACCGTGTCCACGCTCTCCTCCTTCAGCGGCGCCGCGTACTCACGGACCGCCTCGGTCGTCTCGGCCGCGAACGGATCGTCGCTCTCGATCAGCGGCACGAGCCGCGGGCACGCGACCGGCAAGAGCTCCGCTCCCGCGTCCAGCGCGTGCACGAGCTCCGCGTACCGGCCGGCGTCCACCGTGGCCTGCGTCGCCAGCAGCCCGATCCGACGGTTGCGGGTCGCCTGCACCGCGGCGTGCGCCTCGGGCGTGATCACGCCGACGACGGGCACCTCGAGCACCTCCTGCAGCTTCGGGAGCCCCGCCGAGGTGGCCGCGTTGCAGGCGACGAGCACGAGCTTCACGTCCTTCGCCTCGAGGTAGCCGCCGATCTCGAGCGCGTAGCGGCGGATCTCCTCCAGCGGCCGCGGCCCGTAGGGCAGGCGCGCGTGGTCGCCGAGGTAGACGAAGTCCTCGTGAGGCATCGTCACGAGACACTCGTGCAGGACGGTCAGCCCGCCCACACCTGAGTCGAACACGCCGATGGGCCGGGGGTCCACCGGGCGATTGTAGAAATCCGTGGCTACCTCTACCCTTTCGTCCTTGGGTCGCCGGGTCTTGCTCGTGCTCTTCGCGGCCGGGGTCGCTTTCGTCGTAGCCGGCCGTGCGTCGGCGGCGACACAGGAGCTGACCCTGCGCATGAGCGACGGCGTGGACCTCGCCGCCACCCTCTACGAGCCGAGCACCGCCCCACCGCCCGCCGGATACCCCGCGATCGTGCTCTTCCATGCCCTGGGCGGGAAGCGACAGGATCTCGACGCGGTCGCGCGGCGGTTCGTCGGCCCCTTCGCCGTGCTGACCTTCGATCAGCGCGGCCACGGCCAGTCGGGCGGCCTCGTCTCGCTCGACGGCCCGCGTGAGATCGCCGACACGCGGGAGGTGTTCAACCGGCTGGCTGCGCGGCCGGAGATCGACAAGACCAAGATCGGCGCCTGGGGCATCTCGCTCGGCGGCGGTGCCATCCTGCGCTCGCTCGTCGAGGGCGTGCCGTGGGCCGCAGTCGAGACAGTCGAGACGTGGACCGACCTCTACAACGCGCTCGCGCCGCAGAAGCTCGCCAAGTCCGGCGCCATCTTCCAGTTCCTGAACGCGGTGCCGGAGGACCGGCTCGACCCGTCCGTGCTCGCGATCCGCGACGACGCGCTCGCCAGCCGGAATCTCGGAAAGCTGCGTGCCTGGGCTGCCGCGCGCTCGAGCCGCAAGCTGCTCTCGAAGGTCAGGACGCCGATCTTCTTCTTCCAGGGAAGGCGGGACTTCGCGTTCGACATCGCCCAGGCCAAGGCCGGGTACGCGCTCGTGAAGGGGCCGAAGCGCCTCTACGTCGGCGACTTCGGCCACGCTCCGTCGACGTTCCCGGGCCCCGACTTCGTGCAGTTGACCACGCTCGGGCGCGCCTGGTTCACGCGCTACCTGGTCGGCACCCCGGCCGCGGTTGCCCCAGTCGCCCTCGCGCCGAGCCCGTGGCGCGGCAAGCTCCGGACCTTCACGAAGCTGCCTGCGACGCGGCGGCTCGCGATCCCGCTCCCGGGAACGGACAAGGTCGCCGGTGCCGGCCGCGCGTTGCGGACGAGCGGGCGCTTCACTGGCCGCGCCGAGACGTTCGGCTCGGCAACGGTGCAGGTCTCCGTGCGCCTCTCCGGCGGGTGGTCGCGGATCGTCGCCGTGCTCACAGCGCAACCGCGCCGTGGCAAGCAGATCGTCGTGAGCGAGGGCGGGATCAACACGACGGGCCTCAGGGGCAAGCGGCGGCTGACCATCAGGCTGACCGACACCGCGACCCTGATCAGACAAAGCGCGCAATTGACTCTGACGCTCGCCTCGAGCTCGTTGGCGCAGAACCCCGGCAACCTGCTTTACCTGAACCTGCCGATGCCGAGGCGCGCGCGCGTCACGATCGGAAACGCCCGCCTCGTGCTCCCGATCCTGCGAAAGCCGGTCTCACGGTGAAGGTCGTCGGGCCGGTTCTGGCGGCTGCGGCGCTCGCGCTGCCGGCGGGCGGCGTCTCCGGCGGTACCCCGGGCGTAACCTCCGACGAGATCCTGATCGGCGGCACCGTCCCCCTGAGCGGCCCGGCCTCCCCGTTCGGAGCCGTCGGCCCGGGCGCGAACGCCTACTTCAAGTACGTGAACGCGCACGGCGGCGTCTTCGGGCGCAAGATCCGCTACCTCTACCGCGACGATGGATACGATCCCTCGCGCACGGTCTCGCAGACCCGCGAGCTCGTCCAGCAGGACAAGGTCTTCGCGATCTTCAACACCGTCGGGACCGAGCACAACCTGGCGATCCGGGGCTACCTGAACGCCGTCAAGGTGCCGCAGGTCTTCGGCGGCACGGGCGCGAGCGCGATCGGCCGCGGCTACGAGAAGTACCCGTGGACGATGGGCTACCTGCCGAGCTTCGCAGGCGAGGGCGCGATCTACGGCCGCTACGTCGTGAAGCACCGGCCGAAGGCGCGCATCGCCGTGCTCTACGAGAACAGCGACTACGGCAAGGACCTCCTCCACGGCCTCCAGCGCGGCCTCGGCCGGAAGGCCTCGAGGATCGTCGCCAAGGCCTCGTACGACGTCACCGACACCGAGGTCAACTCGCAGATTGCGAAGCTGCGCCGCTCGAAAGCGGACGCGTTGATGCTCTTCGCCCTGCCCGGGCAGGCGATCGGATCGTTCGTCGCCGCGTACAAGCTCGGCTGGCACCCGAAGATCTTCGTCAGCGCGGTCTCGATCGAACCGACCGTGATGGGTATCGCCCGCTACAACACCAACGGCAAGGAGACGAACAACGCGCTGAGCGTCGCGTTCGTGAAGGACCCCACCTCGCCGGCCTGGCGCAGGGACAAGGCGGTTGCCCTCTACCGCCGGATCATGAAGCGCTACCTCCCGGGCGGGAAGCCGCAGGACGTCTACAACTGGTACGGGATGACGGTCGCGTTCTCGATGGTCGACGCCCTCAAGCACGCCGGCCGCAACCCGACACGCGACAGCCTCCGCCGCGCGATGACGCACATGAACGAGCGCAACAACCCGTTCCTGCTCCCAGGCGTCACCGTGAAGACGAGCCCGAGGAACTACTTCCCGATCGCGAAGGCGCGAATGGTCGGGTACCGGAAGAACCGCTGGGTCCTGTTCGGCCCGCTGGTCAAGGCGCGCTAGTGCGCAAGGCAGTTTCCGTGTTAACTATGTCGGTAAGTCGGACCTCTCATTACAAACGGGTCACCCAGGGGACATCGAGAAAGAAGGGGTTACATGAGTAAGTCATTGCGCTTGGCACTGTTCGCTTGTGCCAGCTTCGCCGGGCTCGCGTTGGCGGGTCCGGCGCTCGCCAGCTACGAACCTTCGCTGACGGTCGAGCAGTCGAGCTACAAGCTCGGTGCGCCGTTCACGGCCGACCTCTTCATCGCCGCGTCGGAGAACGATGATCCGTCGGCGAAGTTGACGATCTTCGCGCCGGCCGGGTACGGCGTGAACCTGAACAAGGCGCCCGGCACCAGGGTCGGATCGGCCGTCGCGATCGCCAAGGTGGCGAGGCTCGGCGGAGCCGCAGTCCCGCTGGCGGGCCCCGTGGTGGTGGGGAATCCCGCCGACCAGACGATCATGGCGACGTCCACGAAGTGCACGGGCTCGCCGACGAACCAGGCAGTCCTCGTGCTGAACCTCGCCATCCAGGGGCAGCCTCCGATTCCCTTCCCGGTCTTCGTGAACAAGGTCGGGCCGCTGGCGACGTTCCAGGTCTGCGTGCCGCACCCTGACATCTCGACGACGAATCCGTCCGGGGCCCGAATTCTCCTGCTGGATGCCACGATCAAGGGCTTGCTCACGAATGCAACGGCTTCGAACCCGAGCGGCTACGAGTGGTCGACCCTCTTCACGCCGTACGGCCCGACGAAGGCTCCGAACCCGGCCGGCACGATCGAGTGGCGGACGCTGGTCGGCCTTCCGGCGAAGCTCACGCTGACGAAGGCAAAGGCAAAGCGAGGCTTCAAGCTCACGGGCAAGGTCTCGATCACGAGCGTGAACCCGGATGGCGCCAGGATCCGCCTCTATGCGGGCAAGAAGCGAAGCCCCGCGCCGACCGCGACCACGCTCGGAACGGGCAATCGCATCGCCCGCACGGGCCTGCTCAAGGCAAACGGGAAGTACTCGTTCACGCGTCGGCCGGTGAAGTTCACGACCTTCTTCCAGGCTCGCCTCGAAGGCTACGGGACCGACTGCACCGGCCCCTCGCCCTCCGGCCTGCCCGTCCCGTGCAAGGGCGAGGACATCGCGGCGATCACCAGCAACCAGGTCAAGGTCACCAAGCCGAAGAAGAAGCGGCGGCACTAGCTCTCTCGTTTGAGCGGGGCTTCCTCCGGGAGGCCCCGCTCTAGCGCTCTGCCGGCAGGTCCTCGTGGCGCGACCACTCGTGCCACGAGCCCGGGTAGTTGCGCGCCTCGTAGCCGCCGGAGCGCAGGGCCAGCGCGGCCAGTGCCGAGCGCGAGCCGGAGTGGCAGTAGGCGACGATCTCGGCACCCTCGGGAAGCCCCGCGAGCTCGCGCACGCCCCAGGGCTCGTGCGGCCGGCCGGGCGCAGCGAAGAGCCGCTCGACCTCCAGGTGCCGCGCACCCGGGATGTGGCCCTGCCGCGGATCGCACGGGTAGCCGCCGCGGCCCGTGAACTCCTGGGGAGTGCGGACGTCGAGGATCGTCAGAGCCGGGTCGCCGAGCCGGTCGCGGAGCTCCTCCCAGGTCGGCACCGCCTCCAGCAGCGGCTCGAGGCTCGGCTTGGTCTTCTGCAGCTCGACGGCACCCTGCTCGAGCTCGTCGGGCCACGAGGCGATCCCGCCCGCGAGCACGGCGACCCGCGGGTGGCCCGCCACGAGCGCGGCCTGCGCTGATGCCGCCGCCCCGACGAGGTCGCCGCGGTCGTAGAGCACGAGCCGCTCGGACCCGGTGACACCGTGCCGGCCCAGCCGTCGCTGCACCTCGAGCGCGAACTCGCGCACGGTCTCGCGCGTGGCGAGCGGAGGCGGCGAGCCGAGCACGAGCGGAATCGACCTCGGAAGGTGCCCGCGCTGGTGGGCGTTCGGCCCTCGCACGTCTCCGAGCACGAGGTCGGCCTCCCCGAGATGCTCCCGTACCCATTCCGCGTCGACGAGCGGCGGCAGGTCAGGCATCGGCGAGGAAGCCGGTGAGAACCGCGTTGAACTCGTCCGGCTGCTCGACGCTCGGAAGATGCCGCGCGCCCGCGAACGCGCGGAAGCGGCCGTGCGGGGCGATCGCCGCCTGCTGCTGGGCCTCGTCCTGCGGGAAGAAGGCGTCGCCCTCGCCCACCGCGACGAGCAGCGGCCGCGTGAACGCCGCCAGCGTGTCGGAGCGATCCTGGCGGTCACGCATGGCGAGCAGCGCCTCCACGAGCTCCCCGGTCTTCCGGTCGAGCACGAGCTCGCGGACGCGTCCGACGGCGTCGCCGTCGGCACTCTCGAGCAGCAGCTTCGGCCGCTGGTTCTCCCACAGCGCCTCCGCGCCGCCGTTCTCGATCAGCGCCTTCGTCTCGGCGCGGCCCGCGCGCCGCTCCGGCGTGTCGGCGTCGGCGCGGGCGCCGACGAGCGCCATCGCACGGACGCGCGCAGGCTCTCGGTGGGCCATCGCAAGAGCCGTGTAGCCGCCCATCGATGCACCGACGAGCGCAAGCTCGCCGTCGACCTCGGCGAGCACCGAAGAGGCGAAGTCGTCGATCGTGCCGCCTCGCCCGTAGAGGCGGGGCGTCACCACCTCGTAGTCGCGCAGCGCCTCGAGCTGGGGCTCCCACATCCGCTCGTCGAGCGGAAACGCGTGGAGCAGAACAACCTTCACAGCGCGGCGACGAGCTCGCGCTCGGCGGCGACCGCCGGCCGCGCGGAAAGACGTTCGAGCCAGGCCGCTACCGCCGGGGGCAGCTCCACCTCGAAACGGTCGAGCGCGCGGAAGATCCACGGCACGTAGCCGATGTCCACCATGCCGTACTCCCGGCCGGTGAGGAACGGCTGCGCCTCGAGCACGCGGTCGAGGTCAGCGAGCCTCGTGTCGAGCTGCTCGCGCCCGTCGCCGCGGCGCGCCGCGTAGTACGCACCGCCGAGCCGGTCGTCGAAGCGCTTCAGCCGGAGCCGCGCGAGCGCCCGCTCCGCCGGATCGCGCGGCCACAGTGCGGGTTCCGGGTAACGCTCCTCGAGGTAGTCCATGATCACCTCGGACTCCGGCAGCACCAGGCCCTCGTCCTCCTCGTAGACCGGCACCCTGCCGAGCTCGTTCTTCTCGTAGAGCCAGGCCGGCCGGTCGTCGAGGTCGATCTCGACCGCCTCGTAGCCGATCCCCTTCTCCGCCAGCGTGATGCGCGCCCTCGCGGCGTACGGGCAGCGATCTGCGGTGTAGAGCGTAGGCACGTCGTCGAGACTACCCGCGGCCTGCTCCTTCTAGTCCCATCTCCAGGGCGATCGCCTCGAGAAGCTCGCGCGCGGGCGGAAGCAGATCCGGTGAGGCGGCGGTTCGCGCGACGGCGCGGAACCGCGCAGGATCGGCGCCGGTGAGCCGCGAGACGACGGTCGGGTTCGCGCCGAGCGCTACCACGTCGCCGGGCGGCAGCGGCGCGAAGTACTCCGGAACCGACTGGTATTCGTCGACGATGCTGCCGCGCTCGAAAAGCGCGTAGCGGACGACGGCTCCGGCCTCGACGCCGATCGCGCAGACGACGGCCGCGGTCGCGTTCGAGAGCTCCGAGGCGAGCCGCTCGCGCGCGGCGCGGTCTCGGTCGATCAGCTCGCCGTAGACCGCCACCCAGCCGTTGCGCGGCTCGCTGACGCTCGCGCCGTGGCCGCCGAAGCGCGGCAGGTACTTTGCGACGGCCGCCTCGATCCCGTCACGGTCGTCGGTCTGGACGTGGAGCGACGCGTACGACTCTCCCGCCTCGGCGTGCTGCAAGAGCCGCACGGCCGGCACCATCAGCCGCTCCGACCACTCGGTGAACCCGAGCCGCCGCCAGACCGTCCGCCCGACTTCGTTGCTCGTCGCCACGTCGAGGGTCACGTGCTCGATCCCGCGGTCACGCGCCCGCGCCGCGAACTCCGCCATCAGCGCCCTCGTCACGCCCTCGCGGCGCCGCTCGGGCACGACGTAGACGATGTTCACGTGCCCGTAGCCCTGCGGTACGAGCTCGCCGAACGCGTACCCGATCGGCTGGCCGTCGTCCTCGGCTAGGAGAACGAGCTTCCCCTCGAACAGCTCCCGGGTGACCTCGGGCGGCCGCCACGGGCGGTCCCAGTTCTCGCCGAAGATCGCCTCGGTGAACTCGAGCAGGGTCCGCTCGTCCGCAGATGTCGCTTCGCGCACATTCACGGCGGTGCCACCTAAGTCCAGAAAAGCGAGCGATCGAGCGAAAAGCCTGGAGCCATGCGGCCTAGCAGGCTACCGGAGAGCAGCTTGGTGACACCGCTCGTAGCCCTCGAGCCCTTTTGACCGAGCGCCAAGACTGTGGTATCTCTCGCGCGTTCCAAGTCTCGACCGGCAGGACCAACAGGGTGGTGTGGCGCCGGATCGGCAAAGGGGGGCCGCGGCCGGCGTCGGAAAGGACGGTCCGGATGAAACGGTCTCTTTTGATGCTCTGCGTCGTCGCCGGGATGATGACGGTCTTATTTCCTGCAAGCGCAGCGACGGGGTCTTCGCCCGTCCAGCGGCCGGAGTGCGACGACAACTCGCCTCTCTGCGCAGAGGTCTACCACTCGGTCGGATACGCGGGCGGTTACACCGGCCACGACGAGCCCGCGGCGCTGTTCTACTCCAACGCGGCGGGCTCGGGGAGCTCGATGGACTATCGGGTGAAGGTCCCCACAGAGCCCCCCACGCCGCCGAAGCAGGACGGCACCGGTGGCACGGACAACTTCCAGCTGCGCCCGACGTTCTGGCTCGGGTTGGCGTTGTGCAACGACGAGTCCTCTCCCAACCCCGGTGGCAGCTCCGTCGGCCCGAACGTGCCCTGCGCGCCGAACAGCGACTCGAACATCTACAACAGCCCTGACCCCAGCTCACCCCGGTACATCGGGAGGCATCCGGGCACGGCGTTCCTCGAGCTGCAGTTCTATCCGCCGGGCTGGGCGCCCTTCCAGTCGGGCGGCATCAGTTGTGACGCGACCAAGTGGTGCGTCGCCATGGTGATCTGGAGCCTCGCCGAGAACGACAACACGGGCCAGGTGCTCAACCCGACGTGCCAGAAAGTCGTGGGCCTCGAGTACCCGAACTTCGCTTTCCTCACCCACGACGGCGCGTCGCAAGCGCCCGCGAACCCCGTCCAGGCCACGGGCGCCACGTTCACGCCCGACTCCTCCCGCGACCTGTTCATGAACGGCGGCGACGAGCTCACGGTGAGCATCCACGACACCCCGCACGGGCTCTTCACAGGCGTGAACGACGTCACCACGGGCGAGTCCGGCTCGATGACCGCGAGCACCGCGAACGGCTTCGGCGAGGTGCAGTACATCCCGACGGGCAGGGCGTGCAACAACATTCCCTACGACTTCCACCCGATGTACAGCACGTCGAGCCCAGACACACGTGTCCCGTGGGCGGCCCATTCCTACAACGTCTCGTTCTCCGACGAGATCGGGCACTTCGAGTACTGCAACAGGGCGGCTCCCGGCTCGCGCAAGTGCTCGCAGGCCGGCGTGACGGACCCGAGCGGGAACGACGGCGACGATTTCGCCTGCTTCAACGCCTCGGAATCCCTGCTCGTGCCCATCACGGGCTGCACCGACACCGACTTCGATTTCGACGGCGTCTCCTACAAACAGGTCTGGCCGGGGACGTTATCGAACACGGCTCAAGACCAGTCCCTCCACCCGAGCTCGGTCCTATTCACGAGCCCGCTCACGAACGGTCAGAACTACAGTCAGGTCGCATTCGAGGCGGATCTCCCGCGGATCGAGTTCGCGACGTCGCCGCCGTGCCAGCGCCACCTCGCGAACCCGGCGGATCCGAACCCCGGAGCGGGATGCGTGAACCCACCGGTGGGAGCGGACTTCTACCCGATCTTCACGACCGGCACCTCGGGAGGGGGTTGCATCTGGCAGCTCGGCGGCACCCACATCCCGGGGACGACGAACACGTTCGGCGGCAGCTCCGCCACTGAGTACGGGACGACCTTGCT
>JBKPAM010000117.1:0-11840 GCA_046726435.1 Actinomycetota bacterium | reverse complement strand
GCTCGGCACGTGGATCTTCGTGCTCGGCCACGAGCTCACGCACGTCCAGCAGACCGACTTCCACAATGCCCCGTGGAGCCGGCCCTTCGACGAGGCGCAGGCGGACTGCGGCGGTTACGCCAAGTTCGAGTCCGTCAGGCTGGCCCTCGGGATCCGGCGGGCGGTGACCGCGCCGGCACGCAGCTTGACGCGCTGCCCCATGAGGCGCGCCAGGCACCGCTAGCCACGACTCCGCAGTTCCCGACCGGCGGAGGGCTTAGCGCCGCCGGGCGAGCGCCCTGACGAGCCTGCGCTCGACGAGGAACGCGACCACGCTCATCAGGACACCGAGGAACGCCCGCTCGAGCCGGCGCCGCATTTACTTCAGCTCCAGGCCGTCGGTCCCACGTAGGTCGACCCACGTGCGGGACGGGCCGCGGACGATCGTCATGACGACGGCCGAGCAGCTGCGGCAGCGGACGACCACACCAGGGCACTGCACGTAGACCTCGGTCCTGGCGATTTCGTCGCGCGCGCCGCAGTTGGCGCAGACGCACGGGGCTGCGGTCAGGTCGGTGCCGAACAGCTCCATCAGGAGGCCGCCGATCGCATTGCCGTCGAGCGTGAGGTCGCGCGTCTCCTTCATCCTGTCGCTCCGAAGCGCTCGGTGCGAATCCAGCTTGGGTTGTAGCCGACCCCGATCAGCCCGTCGGCAGCGGCGTCCACGAACCGGGTCGAGCCGCAGACGTAGACCCGCGGTGCCTCGGCGGCCGGAAATGCGACGTCCCGGAGCAGCTCGGCGTCGATCCGCCGCGAGTAGCCGGTCCAGTCGGGAGGCTGCTCGCGCGTGAGTGTGTGCACGACCTCGAGGCCGCCGTTCGCGAGGCCCTCGAGCTCGTCGCGGTAGATGACGTCGTGCCAGGTCCGCGAGGAGTAGACGAGCCGCATGGGCGTCTGCGCTCCCACCTGCGCGCGGTGCCGCGCCATCGCCATCAGCGGCACCACGCCCGAGCCGCCGGCCACGAGCAGCACGGGCCCCGGCACGTCCACGTCCCACACGAAGTAGCCGCCGATCGGGCCGCGCACCTCGAAGCGGTCACCCGTGCGCGCCTCCTCCACGAGGTACGGCGAGACCTCGCCGTCCTCGAGCCGCTCGACGGTGATGGCCGGCCGCTCGCCGGGTGCCGAAGCGATCGAGTAGCTGCGCTCCGCCTGGTAGCCGTCCTCGGACGTGAGCCGCACGTCGAGGTGCTGGCCGGCGCGCTGGCCGGGCCAGCCGGGAACGTCGAGGTCGAGCGTCCGCACGCGCGGGGTCTCCTCCTTCGCGGCCGCAACCGTCGCGGCCAGCCACGTCAGTCGCCCCAGTAGCGTTGTTCCAGCCAAGGGTCACCCCGTATGTGGTAGCCGTTCGACTCCCAAAAGCCGGGCTCGTCGTGGTCGCGGAGATCGAGGCCGCGAACCCACTTCGCGCTTTTCCAGAAGTAGAGGTGGGGCACGAGCAGCCGCGCGGGGCCGCCGTGCTCGGGCTCGAGCGGCTCGCCGCCGTAGTCGTACGCGACCCAGGCCTTGCCGTCGGTCACGTCCTCGAGGGGCAGGTTCGTCGTGTAGCCGCCGTCGCAGAACGCCATCACGTACTCGGCGTCGTGATCGACCTGCTCGAGGAGTGTGTCGACCGAGACGGCCTCCCAGACCGTGTCGAGCTTCGACCACTTGGTGACGCAGTGGATGTCGTGCGTGACCGTCTCGCTCGGGAGCGCGCGGAGCTCATCCCACGTCCAGCGCACCGGCTCGGCGCCGCCGGTAATCGTGAACGTCCATTCGTCGAACGAGGTGTGCGGTGTCGGACCGGCCGAGAGCACGGGGAAGTCGTCGGTCAGGTACTGCCCCGGCGGGATGCGGTCCGGCGGCCCGTCCCGGCGGCGCCCGCGGAAGCCTCGCGAGATGATGTTCATGACGCGGCCAGCCCTGCGACGGTTGCGGGCAGGCCCTCGCTGTGGCCGACCGGGCTCAACGAGCCGTCCTCGCCGACCGACCAGCCATAGATCCGTCGCGCGTCGGCATCGAGCGCGTACAGGAACCGTCCGTCGCCGGTGATCGCTTCGTCCCGGATGCCCCTCTCACCAAGCCGCGTCGCCGCCGCGACTGGCTCCAGGAGGCTGATGCTGCCGTCCTCGCCGACGGAGTAGCTCGAGATCGTCCCGTCGCCGAAGTTCGTCACGTAGGCATAGCGGCCGTCCTTCGTCACGGCGGCCCAGCAGACCTCGCTTCGCGTGTCCCCGACCGAGGCGCTGACCGGCGCGAGCCGTCCCTGCTCCAACGCGTACGAGGATGCGGCCGCGGCGCCGATCTCGCCTCCGAACGCCTCGGTCACGATCACGGCGCCGTCGGCGAAGTCGAAGCCGTACGGCGTCGCGCCGGAGCACGGGATCGTCTGCGGCCCGGAGGCGTACCCCCGCTCGTCGACCGCGTACGCACTGATTGCATTCGTGCCGCGCTCGGTGACGATCAGGGTCTCCCCATCCGGGCTGAAGGCGATCTGGGCGGGGTCGGCGCCGGGTGCGCTCAGCGGCCGCGCGGAGTCTTCGAGCAGCACGAGCGCGCCACCCGCAAACGTGAAGCCCACGATCCCTCCCTCGCCCCCGGCATTCAGCACGTAGGCGACCTCGCCGTGGACGCAGACGCTCGTCGGCATGCTCCCGCCGGTCGAGACGCAGCCTTCCAGCCGGAGCCCCAATTCGTCGACGGCGAAGAGCGACAGTTGATCGTCGCCGGCATTCGCGACGAGCAGCGTCGTGCCGTCGTCGTTCAGTGCAAGCGAGCTCTGCGAGGCCAGGTGCGGCATACCGGTGCCGCGCCCGCCGGTGTCGAAGCGCGCGAGCGGCATGACCGTGCCGTCGGCGTACCGGTCGAAGACCACGACCTCGTTGCGCTCCGCGTCGTTCGTCTGGACGTAGATCCGATCCATCGTTCCTCCCGCGACCCCTGTGATTGTCCACGATCAGTCGCGCGAGCGCACGAGGCGTTACGTGCGTGGCACGGCGAGCAGAGTCGGCACCGTGTGCCCTCCGCGCCGCGGCTGCAGCACGGTGACGTACGCGGTCGTCGGCGAGAGCGCGGTCGTCCAGAGCATCTTCGCCGTCGGCCTGGGCTTCTTCGGGCACGGCAGGCGCTCGCCCTGGCTCGTGCGATGCCGCTCGTGCCCCTCGTCCTGGCCTGCGAGCGGGCCGATCTGGTAGAGCGTGCGTTCGCGCCCGCCGCGGAGCGGCCCGAGCCGAAGCTGCTGCGAGCAGCGGGAGGCGCGGACGTAGAGGAGCTGTCCTCCGAGCACCGACGGGTTGAGGAGCAGGTCGTCCCTGGAGAAGCGCAGCCGCATCGGCTTGCCCGTCTGGAGGTTCACCGCGGAGATCGAGCTGGCCTCCGCCGTGGCGCGGTGGAACGTGACGAGGTCGACGCCGAGAGCGGGCCGCCCGAGCGTGCCCGGCTCGGTTGTGCGCGCGACGAGCCGGTTCTGAGCCGGGTCGGTCAGGGTCTGCACGTGGATCTCCGTCGCCGTGCTGTAAGCGAGCCACTGGCGCGAGACCGCGAGCTTCGTCACGCCCGGAAGCGTCTCCTGGAGGACGGGCGTGAGCGTGTCGCGGGAGGCGACCGTGACCGCCGGGCCTGCGCGCCAGGCGACGAGCGTCGCGCCGATCGCGGGGTAGTCGCCGGGGAGCTTCGTCGTCACACCGTCGTGGCGCAGGAACCCCCCGACGCCGGGCGTCCGCCACGCGACGTCGGTCCCGGAGGCGGTCGGGTCGCCTCCCGGTGAGGCAACCGTGCCGGCCGCGCGCACCTCACCCGCTACGAGCGTGAGCAGCAGCGAGACGGCGATCAGCACGCGCAGCAGCCGCTGGCCGCGCGGACGCTCGGCCAGAACGGTCTCCCCGCCGCGCGCCGCGAGCGCGACCACCGGCAGCGCGCGGCCGGCCGCGAACCCCGCGGCGATTGCGAGGGAGGCGGCGACGTTCCCGAGCGCGAGGCTCAACACCGGAAGCGCCCAGGCCGCTGTCGCGGGCACGTAGGTCGTCAGGCCGGCGCCGAGCAGGAGCCCGTAGAGGAAGAGCGCCCGCGGCAGCGGCATCGTCCGGCGCCACGGCTCCGGCACCTGGAAGCGCACCTGGGGCCGGACCCGCAGGCCGAGCGCGTCACTGACGACCGCCACCGCGGCGATCCCCAGCGCGGCGAGCACCACCACGTGCCCACTGACGGCTGCTCCGAGCGCTGCGAGGCTGCCGAAAACCAGCGCTGCGCCGAGCGCCACCCCCGCAGTGAACGCAGCTCCTGCCGTTCCTCGCCGACGAGCGGCACGCACGGTGCCGACCATCGAGAGGCTTCAGGGCGACCAGGCGCCGGCGAGGCCGACGAGCAGCCCGGTGAGCGCGAGGGCCGCGGTCAGCACTTGATCTTCGTGTCGTAGTACGTGACGCAGAAGACCTTGCGGCCGGCGTAGCAGTAGCCGGTGAGCGCAGCGTCGCCGTTGATCCGGTTTCGCACGTAGCCGCAGCAGTCGACGAGCTTGCGCACGTGGCCGCCGCAGCAGCGGTACCAGGCGCCGTCGATCTGACTGCGGAAGTGGAACTCACGGCCCGCACGGGCGCAGACGCGCGTCCGCGGGGCCTTGGGGAGAGGGTTGCCGTCCGGGTCTCGCAGCAGGGCCCCGCCCGCATCCACCGGCCGTCCGAGCCTGTCGATCGTGCGCCCGAGATCGTCGACGGGCTTCCCGTCGGAGGCGCGCAGCGGGTAGCCCTTCGCGTCGATCCGAGGTAGCCCGACCGGGTGCGGGCACGAGCCCGTCGTGTAGATGTGGCCGCAGAAGTGGAATGCCTCGGCCTTCTGGGCGCGCAGGGCTTCGAGAAGGAAGCCGCCGCTCGCGAACCCGACCAACAGCCGCCCTGTGCGGGCGAGGAAGCCGCGCCTGGAGGTCGCGCCCGCGATGTGGTCGCTAAGCACGGACCGGCCGCTGCGCCAGGAGGCTTTCGAGCTGGTAGAGCGAGTTGAAGGTGCCCTTGGCGAGCACCTCACCGTCCGCGGCGAGGACGACGCCGTACGGGCTGCCGGGGACGGCGAGCGCCTCCCAGGCGTCCGCGTCGGCCTCCTCGTCGAAGAGCCGGAGCTCGACCTCCGGGTCGTTCGCCAGCAGCCTCAGCGACGGCTCGAGAGCCGCGCAGAGCGAGCACCCGGGCGAGGTGAAGACGGCAACTGCGAGCGGCGCCTTCCGCGCGAAGCGCTCGATCAAGGCGACGCGCCCGCCGAGCTCCGGGCCCTCGTGGTCGAGCGAGAGCGCGCCCTGCGGCGCGATCGCGAGGCGAAGCTCGCCGAGCTCCCGCGCGATTGCGAGCAGGGCGACCGCGAGCGCGGCGACGGCGACGAGCGCCACACCGAGACCGATCGCGAGCCAGCCGTCGGTCGACGGCTCGGTGTCGGGCAGGAACGGCAGGACTGCGAACGCCGCGGCGAGAGCCGCCGTTCGGGACACGCTCGTCCACCCGATCCGGCCGCGCGCCCCGAAGCACCCGCAAGGCGCGCCCCCGCGCCCGCGCGCGATCGCGACAACCTGCGCGAGGGCCATCGCCGCGAGCAGCGCCGCGGCGCCGAGTGCCGCGTCGCGAAGGCCGGCAGCCACTGCGACGGCGAGTCCTGTCTCCAGGACGATCGCCCCCGCCCAACCCGCGAGGCGAAGACGGGCGTCCGCGAGGCCGTACGACCGCAGCGCGTCACGCCCGGACCGACCCGCAAGCGCCTTCCCGACCGCAGCGGCGAGCAACACTGCGCCGAGCACGAAGTAGAGGAGACCCACGACCGTCAAGCGAGGCGTGAGGATACGTGGTCGACGCGTCGGAAAGAGCGTCTTGCGAGCGGCACGGGCGGCAGGCACGCTCGCCTCGTGGATTTCGACGCCGTTGTTTCGCGGGGTGAGGTCACCGCTACGATCTTTGCGCTCCTCGGCATCAACGCGAAGCTGAGTCGGATCATCCGATTGCTCGAAGGAGACGGCGATGGCGAAACATGGCCGCCGGAAGACGACGCCTGAGCAGTGGGCGGAGTGGCGCCGTAACGAGGAGCGGCTGCGTCAGGTGCTCGAGCGACGGCTGGCGCAGGATGGCACAACGCGGGAAGAGGTCGAGCGCCGCGCCCGCGAGAGCCTGTCAGAGCGACCGCAGTAGGTAGGCCTCGACCGGCTCCTCCTTGCCCTTCACCTGCAACGGCGGCAGGCGCTCGAGCACTGCGCCCGGCGGTAACGCGGCCGCCGTCTCCGCGCCGACGACAACCTTCCCCACGGGCGCGGCGGCTTCGAGTCGCGCAGCGAGGTTCACGGTGTCGCCGACCACGCCGTGCTTCCGGTGGCCGCTGGGCCCGCCGACGATCCCTGCCAGCACTTCTCCGCTGTTGATCCCGGCCCGGAAGCGCGGCCACTCCGGATGGGCAGCCGCGATCTCCGCCGCCTCGGCCTGGAAGGCCAGCGCTGTCCGAACAGCGCGCGCCGCGTGGTCGGGCTGGTCGCCCGCCTGGTTGAAGATCACCATCACGGCGTCGCCGACGATCTGGTGGACGGTCCCGCCCTCGGTCTCGAGGAGCGGAACGAGCCGGCGGAAGTAGTCGTTGAGCATCGCCGCCACCCGCGCGGGGGTCGACCGCTCGGAGAAACGAGGTGAAGCCCTGGAGGTCGGCGAGAAGGACGCTGACCTCGCGCGTGGAGGCAAGCGTCTCGTCCAGGTACAGCGGGCTGAAGCGCTCCTCGTGCCACTCGCCGCGGGCGGCGACGGCGATCGCGACGAAGGCGATCAGCATCAGCACGTGCCACTCCCACCACGAGGCGTGCCAGTTGCGGGCCCAGGCGATCACGAGCATTGCCTCGGCGAGGAGCGCGAACGCGAGCGCGACGCCCAGGAGGAACGGTGCTCGGCGCCGCTGGTAGAGCCGGAAGTAGCCGACGGCCGCGGTGGCGTAGAGGACGACGCCGACCGCGGCGAGGGTGATCTGCCAGCCGTTCAGCTCCTCTTCGCCGAGCTCGCCGGCGAGCGGGCCGATTCCGGAGAGCGAGACGGCGGCCCAGCCTCCCAGCACGAGCGCCAGAGCCGCGATCAGCGCCCGTGCCCAGCGCACCACGCGCTCGGCGGCAACGGGCCGCAGCGGCAATCCCGAGGCCGCGGCGAACACGCCCGCCACGGCGAGCCCGAACGGCGTCGCCAGCTCGAAGCCCTTGTTCTTGCCGAGCAGCACGCCCGGAGTGGCGAGCGCGTGCAGCCCGAGGAACCCGGCCGCCGAGATGAACGCGAGCGAGACGAGGAAGAGGCGCGCGTCGCGGCGGCGGCGGGCGGCGACCCCGACGGCGTACCCGAGCCCGACGCTCACCGAGGCTGCCCCGAACACGAGCCAGAAGTGCGCCGGATGGTTCTCCCACGCCTCGTCGATCCCCGGGTGCAGCAGCAGGAGCGCGAGCACCCCGCCGCCGACCAGGAACGCGAGTGCCGGCCACAGTCCCGCCGGCCGGCCGGGCGGCGGCTCGAACGCGGCCGGAGCCGTCTCCGTCACCGGTCGTCCTGGCCGTGCGGCTCACCGTAGGCCGCGAGCCGCTCGAGGAACGGCACGGCGTCGAAGGCCTCGGGCCCGAGCACGCCGGTTCCACTCCACGTGCCGTTCGCGAGCAGCTCCAGCGCGACCACCGGGTTCAGCGCCGTCTGGAGCACGACCGCCTGCGAGCCGTACTCGCGCATCGTCTGCTCATTGTCGGCGACGTGGTAGAGGTAGGTCGCGCGCGGCCGGCCGTCAGTGCCGGTACCGGTCACGAAGGTGCCGGCGCAGGTCTTCCCGTGCATGCGCTCTCCGAGCGTCGCCGGATCCGGGAGCGCGGCGGCCACCACGTCGCGCGGGGCGACCTCGACGCCGCGGACCGAGAGCGGCTCCGTCGAGTCGAGGCCGAGCTTGTGCAGCGTCTTCAGCACGCCGACGAACTCCTCGCCGAGGCCGTACTTGAAGGTGACCCGGCGGCAGTCGACCCACCGCGGCACGAGCACCACTTCCTCGTGCTCGACGTTGACGCACTCGAGCGGGCCGATGCCTTCGGGGAACTCGAAGACCTCCGGCTCGGAGAACGGCTCGGTGGTGAAGAGGCCCCTGTCGCGCTCCCACACGAGCGGCGGGTTGAGGCACTCTTCGATCGTCGTCCAGATCGAGAAGGTAGGCGCGAACTCGTGGCCGTCGACGGCGAGGTTGCCACCGTCCCGCACCGCGACCTCGTCGATCTCGGCGAAGAGGTGGTCGGCGGCGTAGCGGGCAAAGACGTCGGAGAGGCCGGGCTCCACGCCGATGCCGCAGAGCGCGAGCAGCCCCGCCTCGCGCCAGCTCTCGTCCTGCTCGAGCTGGAGCTGGCCGAGCATCACGTCGGGGCCAGAGAGCGACATCGCCATGTCGAGGTAGGTGCAGCGGGTCTCGAAGGCGGCCTCGAAGACCGGCAGGTTGAAGCGCGGGTCGGTGGCGTTGAGGACGACGTCGGCCTCATGCGCGAGTGCCGCGACCGAGGCCGATTCCGAGGCGTCGACCTGTGCGGCCGCGAAGCGCGCGTCGTCGAGACGTGTGACAAGGGCCTCCGGGCGGGCCGGGTCGAGGTCGGCGAAAGTGATCCGCTCGAAGAAGTCCCGTCGCCGGGCTACGGCTCCGACCGCGGCGCCGACGCCGCCCGTGCCGACGACGAGGATCCTCACTCCGCGAGCGCCCCGTGCCTGCGCAGCAGCTCGAGCACCTCGTCGTGCGGCAGGCCGCGCTCCACCCGGCCCTCGCGGCCGGTCACGTCGGGCGCTGCCCAGAGCGTGTTCACCACCGCCTCCTCAGTCGCCTCGACGGTGGCCGAAAAGAGGCCGTCGAGGTCCCTGCCGTCGAGCTGCTCGCCGCCGCGCGACGTCGAGAACGCGAGGAAGATCTCGCCGCTTCCGTGGTACGCGGCCGAGCCCACGCGCGCAAGGCCGAGCCCGGCGCGGCGGGCCACCCGCTCGAGCGCGGACGTGCTCAGCGGCGCGTCGTTGGCGACCACCGCGATGCAGCTTCCCCCCGGGTCGGCGCGGCCGCCGCCCGGGAGGTGCCGCCCGACGGGGACGCCGGCGACGATCAGATCTCTCGCCCCGCCGAAGTTCGCGAGGACGAGGACGCCGACGGTGTGATCGCCCGCGACGCGGCTGGCGGAGCCGATTCCGCCCTTCCAGCCGAGGCAGCTCATGCCGGTGCCCGCGCCTACCGCGCCCTCGGCGAACGGCCAGCCCGAGGCGCCGTCGACGGCGCGTGCCACGTCGGCCCGTTCGACCTGGACGATCCGCGCCTCGCTCAGGTAGCTGTCGTCGCACTCGCCGACGACGGGGATCACGACGTCCTCGACGCCGATGCGCGGGTCGTCGCGCACGGCCACCTCGACCGCGCCGTCGTAGATGCGTCCGACTGCCATCGTCGCGGTGAGGTAGACCGGCGTCCCGATCTGGCCCCACTCGCGGATCTCGTGGGAGCACGTCAGCTCGCCCAGGCCGTTCAGCACGGCGACTCCGGCCGCGAGCGGTAGCGAGGGGGGCACCACCGCCGTCACGCCGGTGCGGGCGACGCCGCGGCCTTCGGGCGGCTCGGGCTCGTCGCGCCAGACCGTCACGTGGCCGACGCGGACGCCTTCGACGTCGGCGATCGAGTCGCTCCGGCCCGGCTCGAGAGAGCCGATTCGGATGCCGAGCTCGCGCGGCCGCGGGCCTCGGGGGTCGGGATGCACGGGAGGACTGTAGAGTCGCCGCGTGGAGCTTTCCATGCCGGTCGTCTGGAGCGATCGCTGCCTGCTCCACGAGCCGCTCGCCGAGATCTGGGTCGGGATGCGCACGCCGGCAACCGAGATCCCCGCGCGGGCTCTCGCGATTCGCGACGCGTTGGACGCGCGTGTCGTCGAGGCCGAGCCGCATCCTGACGAGGCGCTGCTCGACGTACACGACGCAGGGCTGGTCGCGTACCTGGCCTCCGCGTGGGAGGAATGGCAGGGCACCGACCTGGAGCAGGACCGGATCGTTCCCTACGTCTTCGCGCACCGCGGGCTCGGCGCGCGGCGCGTCCCGACCGCGGTCTGGGCGAAGCCGGGCTGGTTCTCCTACGACACGATGACACTCGTCGGGCCGGGCACGTGGGAGGCCGCGCGCGCCGCCGCCGATGCCGCCCTGACCGCGGTCGAGCTCGTGCTCGGCGGCGAGCCGTTCGCCTACGCCTGCACGCGCCCGCCGGGGCATCACGTCACGCGCTCGGCCCACGGCGGCTCCTGCTACCTGAACAACGCTGCGATCGCAGCCTCGGCGTTGCAGGCAGGGGTCGGCGGGCCGGTGGCCGTGCTGGACGTCGACGCGCACCACGGCAACGGGACGCAGGAGATCTTCCGCGATCGCAGCGACGTGCTCACCGGCTCGGTGCACGTCGATCCCGAGGCCGGCTGGTTCCCGCACTTCCTCGGCTTCGCGGATGAGAGCAGCGACGTGAACCTGAACCTGCCGCTCGCGCCCGGCTCGGGTGATGGGCCGTGGCTGGCGGCTGTCTCGGAGCTGGCTTCCCTGGCGCGCGGCGCGGCCGGCCTCGTGGTGGCGCTCGGAGTCGACGCGGCGGGGGCCGACCCGGAGAGCCCGCTCGAGGTGAGCGCAGCGGGCTTCCGCGAGACCGGGAGGCTGCTCGGTGCGCTGGGCCTTCCGACGGTCGTCGTGCAGGAGGGCGGCTACGACCTCGACTCGCTCGGACCGCTCGTGCGCGAGGCGTTGCTCGGGCTCGAGGAGGGGCGCGGGTGAGGTTCTCGCCCGAGTACCTGGAGCACGTCGTCCGGAGTCTCGAGTCGATCGGCTCGCACCCGCTCGGGTTCCGGGTCGCCGGCACGGCCGAGGAGCGCGAGGCCGTCGACTTCGTTGCGCGCGAGATGCGGTCGATCGGCCTCGCGAACGTGACCGAGGAGCCGGTGCCGGTCGACGGCTGGCGGCTGGAAGAGGCGTTCGTCGAGCTCGAGGACGGCACACGCCTCGAGTGCGCCTCGTTCGGCGGCGTTCCCGGGACCGGGCCGAAGGGCGTCGAGGGTGAGCTGGTCGCCGTGGGCCGCGGCGGCCGCCGGCCGCTCGACCGGCTGGACGTCCGCGGGAAAGTCGCGCTCGTCGAGTGGCAGGTCGCGCGCCTCTGGCCGTACCACGTCGGTCTCGAGCTCGGCCTTCGCGGCGCTGCGGCGATGGTGCTCTACGCGCCGGAGGGAGGCCCGTACTTCCAGGCTCCGCAGGCGCTCGGCACCTTCGACGGGATCTGGCACCCTGAAGGGCCGCCCTGCGTGACGATCCGCCGTGAGGACGCGCCAAAGCTCCGAGGGCGCGTACGAGTCGTGCTGCGCGCGCCCCGCCGGGCGGCGGAGGCGTTCAACGTCGTGGGCGAGCTCCCGGGTCTGAGACCGGGAGCCCCGGCGATCGTGGCGGGGCACCACGACGGCTGGTTCCGGGCTGCCTTCGACGACGCGACAGGCGTGGCGGTCACGCTGGAGCTCGCACGCGCGTTCACCGAGGCGGGTCTCCGGCCGACCCGGACGATCGCGTTCGTCTCGCACACCGCCGAGGAGTACGGCATCGCCGAATCGGCCTACGACTGGTGCTACGGCGCCTGGTGGCAGGTCGTCGCCGAGCACCGTGAGTGGACGACCGGCTCGCCCTTCTACCTCAACGTCGAGGGCTCGGGCAGCCGCGGCGACGTCTTCACGCTCGACGTACCGCCGGAGCTGGCGGTGTGGATCCGCCGCCACTGCCGCACAGCCGAGCGAGACGGCCTGCTGCCGCACGGCTGGAAGCTCGCCC
>JBKPAM010000116.1:0-3069 GCA_046726435.1 Actinomycetota bacterium | reverse complement strand
ATCGCGGCCAGGAACGGCTTCGCGATCGAGTCCCACTCCCTCCGTGTGAACGCGTGTCGGCCGGTGGTCTCCGTGGCGAACCTGGCGGAGGCTTCGTTCACCGGCTTGACGATCGCCAGGTAGCGATCGGCCTGCTGCTTGGGCGTCGGCTCTGACGCGCTCGTCGTCGTCCCAGCCTCACGGTGTCGCTTGTTGGCTCGTGTGCGAGTCGCAGGCAGAAACGGTGAGCAGGGCCGATGGCCGCGATCACGAACGGAAGTCCTTTCATCTCAGGTCCCGGCGTCGGTCTGCCATTCCGCAACCCTGGCCCAAGGCGGCGGTTTCTACTCTTCGTCGTGCCCACGGCCGCGCTCGAAGAACCGGATCTGGTTCGACGCCGGGTCAAGGAGCACCATCTCGCGGCCCACTCCATGCGGCTCGATGCCGCGTTTCATGAACGGGTAGTCCTCGGAGTGCAGCTCCGCATGCAGGGCTTCGACGTCGTGCACGAAGACGAGCACAACGCTACCGGGAGTCCCATCGCCGTGATACGACGAAAGGTTCAACACACAAGCGGACCGCGGGATACCTGCATGAAGGCGGGACACCTGTCGCCGTCCTCCAGCCAGTCGAGCGTGCAGCCAGATAGTCGAGGTAGAAGCGACGGGTCGCCTCGAGGTCGAACATCCGAAGGATAGGAACGGGCGGGTGCAGCCCAGGATCCACGCACGGATCAAACCAGATCCCTGGTGACATGTACGCACGCTGGCCCAGGCGACGCGGGTTGTATGCTCGGCCTCACACGACCGGAGGAGGTGGTGCTCGATGTTCAACCCAATGTTGCCCCTGAGCCGCTCCGGTCGCAGCAGCCGGTAGCGGCCTCCGCCTTCTAGAGGAGGTCCTCATGCAGGATCAGAGTGGTGCCCGCGTAGTTCGGGTATCAAAGGCCGATGCCGTCGCGGTGGCAGGCGGCCTCTATCAGCCGATCCGCCGGCAGCTGGGCGTCCGCGGTTTCGGCATCAACGGCTATTTCGCAACGAATGCCGGCGACCAGCTCATCGAGCCGCACGATGAGACCGGATCTGGCTCGGGCGGTCACGCCGAGCTGTACCTGGTTCTCAGCGGCCGAGCGCGCTTCGTCGTCGGGACGTCCGAGATCGATGCGCCGGAAGGGACGATCGTCTACGTACCCGACCCTGAAACGAAACGAGAAGCCCATGCCGTCGATGGCGCCACCTCCGCCTTAGTCGTCGGTTGTCCGGCCGATCGGGAGCTTCCGATCTCGCCCTTCGAGTTCTGGTTCGTCGCTGAGGGGCCGTACAACGAGGGCGACTACGACCACGCGATTGAGATAGTCACGGAGGGCCTCGAGCACTGGCCCGAACACGCGGACTTGCTCTATCAGCTCAGCTGCTACCACGCGCTCGCGGGTCGTGCCGACGAGGCGATCGATTACCTCGGGCGCGCGATCGCACGATCACCCGGCGTCGCCGAGTGGGCGCGAGGGGACGACGACCTCGACTCGATCCGCGATCACCCGCGCTTCGGGGAGCTCGTCGGAGAGAGAAACCTCGGGTGACTGTGAGACTCGCCGAGTCGGTCTATCTGAGGCCGTGTCAGCCTGGTGTCTCCACCCGGCTACTCAAGCGCTACCTCGCCCAGGCCAACTGCCTGACTGCACGTAGCTCTGACGAGCGAGCGGGTAGAGCTAGCAACGCGCCCGGAAGTCGTGGGTCATTCCCGCACACTGCCCTACTCCGGCGAAGACGCCCTCGGTGTACCCGACGAGCCTCGTCCAACGCCGCGCCCACTCCTCTTGGCCCGTCTTGCAAGGCGCGAAGGTGACAGCCACTTTGCGCCTAGCGGCGAAGCCCGTTACACGCACCGCAGGAGAACAGCAGGGACAGGGGTGGTCGATGCCGGGGTGGAACTGCACGAGCTCCGGTGTCCGCCGTATGGCAGCGCAGACGCGTCGAGTTTACTTGCGCTTGCGCTCCGATTCTCCGATCTCGTACCTCCGGAGTAGCGTCTACCGGGCGGGCCGAGACAGGCGTCAGGTCTGCGCGATCACGAGCACGACGGTCATCACGGCAAGCGCGACTCCCCCGACGGTGAACAGCGCGACGGTGCGGAACCGCAGCGGTGTGTGGCCTCCGGTTCGCAGCGCGTGCTCCAACTCGCGCTGGCGTTGTGCGCCGACGATCGAGAGCCCGACCGCGAGAGACGCGTAGCCGCAGCCGAGCAGAATGTACGGCCATGGGGCGACGTCGAGCAGTTGCGGGGCGAACCGGCCCACAGCGAGCGCGCCGGCGGTGGCGCCCAGCGCGGTGCGCCACCACGCCAGCCAGGTGCGCTCCGCAGCCATCGACGTGCGCCGCTCCTGATCGAGATCGGACGGCGACGTCGGAGCTAGAGGCGCTTCGTCTGCGGCGTCCGTATGCCCTGAACCCGGCTGCGACTGCGTCATAGCTGCATCTAACACAGTTAGTCCGGTGGACGGTGCGTGTGTGAGCTGATGTCAGATCTGCCCCCCTGGGTTGACGAGTGGTGCCGCACCATTCTCGGAGCCGAGCCTGTAGAGGCTCTCTTCCGCTCCTCCCATCTCTCCGAGGTAGTCGGTGTTCGCCTCACTGACGGACTCGAGGTCGTCGTCAAGCGTCGCGTCGATGAATCGGGTCGGGCGGGCCATTGCGTTACGGCGCAGAGACTGCTCGCCGAGCAAGGCTTTCCCTGTCCGATGCCACTGACCGACGTGATCGTCAGCGAGGGCGTCGCGGTTCATGCGGAGCGGTTTGTCCCAGGCGGCGAGGTTGAGAGGAAGGACACACCCGAGGTGGCCGCGAGATCGGGACGGCTTCTGGCCGACCTCGTCCGCCGCCTGGCGACCCTCGACCTCGATCCGCCGCTGCCAAATCCGGAGTGGGTGCGATGGGACGCGATGCCCGAGCGCGAGGCGGCCGTGGCGGTGCCCGCCTGGATCGAGGACGCCACCCGGCGCGTCCAGGCAAAGCTGGCCGGATGCGACCTGCCACCCGTGCTCGGTCACGCCGACTGGGAAGCGCAGAACATCCGCTGGCGGAACGGAGAGGC
>JBKPAM010000115.1:0-25005 GCA_046726435.1 Actinomycetota bacterium | reverse complement strand
CATCGCGGCGCGTATCATCGTCGGTCGATGACGACGGTGATGGTCCGTGTCCGAGCGGCTCGCGCGTGGTGCGCGCCGGTCGGGGCGCGCTCGTAGCCAGCACTTCCTTCGCAAAGCGGTCGCCGCAGAGCTCGTCCGCGATGCCGGTGTCGGCGCGGACGACCTCGTGCTCGACCTCGGGGCCGGTAGCGGCCGGCTAACGGCCGAGCTCGCGCGGGTCGCCGGGCGGGTGATCGCGGTCGAGCTCGATACTCGCTTCGCTGCTCGGTTGCGCCGACGCTGGCCGAATGTCACGGTCGTGGAAGGGGATGCGGCTGCCGTGGCGCTGCCGCGCGAGCCGTTCCGCGTCGTCGCGAACCTGCCGTTTGCGGGTGCGACCTCGATCATGCGGCACTTGCTCGACGATCCACGCGTGCCGCTGCTCCGCGCCGACGTGGTCGTCGAATGGCCGGTCGCGCTGAAGCGTTCGCTGCCCTGGCCGAGCACGCTCAACGACGTGGTCTGGGGCTCGTGGTACTCGACCAGCCTTGCGCGGCGGCTCCCTCGGTCGGCGTTCGAGCCGCCGCCGTCCGTCGATACAGGCGTGCTCGTGGTGGAGCGGCGCCCCTGCCCGCTGGTCCCGGAGCGGTGGGCGAGGGACTACCAGCGGTTCGTCGCGGCCGGTTTTCGGCGCGGGCTACGTGGTGTGGCGCGCGGGCGCACGCTTCGCCGTCTGGGCTTTGCCGGCGCGGCGCCTCGTGAGCTCGATGCGCACCAGTGGGCCGCCCTCTTCCGGTGCTCGCGCGACTGTTTGCAGTTCCGGCACGAAGGCGTTTCACACCCGTGACAGGCTCGCCGCTACGGTGGCTTGCGATGGCAAAGGCGGCGACACCATGGGGACCTGCGGAGCTGGTCGAGGAGCTGACGCTCGCCCAGCGCGCGGGCGACAAGCGTTTCTCGTCGGTGGTGCAGCTCCTCGAGGCGAAAGGCGGCGAGCGGTTCGTTCGCTTCGCCTACACGACCGGTGGCGCGGCGCGGCGCGGGCCGGTCACGTTGCGGCGGCGGGACCTCGAGCGTCTGCGGGCAGCACTCGCGGAGCGTCCGGCGCTTGCGGAGGCGTTGGGCCTCGACCTCAGGCCGCCGTGAGCATCCGCTCGGCGGCGGCGTCGACGAGCGAGCCGAGGATCAAGGCGCCGTCGGTCGAGCCGAGCAGCGGGTCTACGGCGTGCTCCGGATGCGGCATCAGCCCGAACACGGTTCCGGCCTCGTTCCCGACGCCGGCGATCGCGGCGATCGAGCCGTTCGGGTTCTCGTCGTAGCGGAGGACGATCTGGCCGCTCCGTTCGAGCTCGGCAAGGAGCTCATCGTCCGCGAAGTAACAGCCCTCGCCGTGCTTCACGGGGATGGTCAGCCCCTGCCCGGGCTCGGCGCGACTCGTGAAGGGCGTGTCCGCCCGCTCGACCCGCAGGCTCACGTCGCGGCAAACAAACGAGAGCGACGCGTTGGGACGGAGCACTCCCGGCAGGAGGCCGGCCTCGCACAGCACCTGGAAGCCGTTGCAGATGCCCAGGACGAGCCCGCCTTCCTCCGAGTACCGGCGCACCGCCGCCATCACAGGCGAGAAGCGTGCGATCGCGCCACAACGCAGGTAGTCGCCGTACGAAAAACCGCCCGGCAGGACAACGGCGCCGACCTCGGGCAGCTCGCTCTCGGCGTGCCACACGAGCGTCGGCTCGGCTCCTAACCGCTCGAACGCGAGCGCGGCGTCGCGGTCGTCGTTCGACCCGGGAAAGACGAGGACCGCGATCTTGGGGCGCGGCGGATCGCTCATTCGTCGATCACGATCTCGAAGGACTCGATCAGCGGGTTCGCGAGCAGCTGCTCGCACATCCGCTCGAGCTCGGCGCGGGCGTCTTCGTGGTCGCCGTCTCCGTTGCCGAGCTCGAGGTCGATCACGCGCCCAACGCGAGCCTCAGCCACCGCGAAGCCGAGCTGGCGCAGCGAGCTCTGGACCGCGTCGCCCTGCGGGTCGAGGATCCCCGGCTTGGGCCTGACCAGAATCGTCGCCCTCACGCGAGCACGACCTCCGGATCGGCGAGGTAGTCGTCGAAATCGATCCCCGTCAGCCGCTCGAACGCGTCGACGTAGCGCGCGCGCGTGCCCGCGACGACGTCGTTCGGAAGCTCCGGCCCGGGCGGGGTCTTGTCCCAGCCGAGGCTCTCGCAGTAGTCGCGGACGAACTGCTTGTCGAACGACGGCTGAGGTCGACCGGGCTGGTAGTCGTCGGCGGGCCAGAAGCGCGACGAGTCCGGCGTGAAGGCCTCGTCGGCGAGGACGAGCCGGCCCTCCGGGTCGATCCCGAGCTCGAACTTCGTGTCGGCGATCAGGATTCCCCGCTCGGCAGCGTGGGCCGAGGCGTACTGGTAGAGCTCGATCGACACGCGCTCGACCTCCTCCAGCCGGTCCCGTCCGACGAGCTCGGCTGCGCGACCGCGGTCGATGTTCTCGTCGTGTCCCTCCTGGGCCTTGGTCGAGGGCGTGAAGATCGGCTTGGGCAGCTTGTCCGAGTCGCGCAGTCCGCTCGCCAGGACGTGGCCGCAAACCTCGCCGGTCGCCTGGTAGTCCTTCCAGCCCGAGCCCGTGAGGTACCCGCGCACCACGCATTCGAGCGGGACCATCTCGAGCCGGCGGCACTCGGTCGAGCGCCCGTCGGGACGCAACCCGAGCAGATGGTTCGGGACGAGCTCACGCGTCCGCGCGAACCAGAAGGCCGAGAGGCCGGTCAGCACGCGGCCCTTGTCGGGGATTTCGGTCGGCAGGACGACGTCGAAGGTCGAGATCCTGTCGCTTGCGACGAGCAGCAGGCGGTCGTCGTCGAGCTCGTAGAGCTCCCGCACCTTGCCGCTCCCGACATGCGTGGCCGCTTCAGGCATGAACCGCTTCCTCCTTCCGGGCGAGCTCGCCCAGCCGCTCGAAGACCGTGTCGACGTGACGTGTGTACCAGCCGAGATCGAAGATCGTGTCGAGGTCGACGCGGCCGGAGATCTCCTCGTCGGCGCGAACGAGCTCGCGGAAGTCCTGCTCCTCCTCGTGGGCCCGTAGCGCGTGGCGCTGGACGAGCCGGTACGCCTCGCCGCGCGGGAGCCCGGACTCCACGAGCGAGAGCAGCAGCCGCTGGCTGAAGAAGAGCCCCCGCGACGACTCGAGGTTCCTCAGCATTCGCTCGGGCCGGACGACGAGCCCCTCGATCAGCCAGGCAAAGCGGTCGAGCATGTAGTCGAGCGCGAGGAACGAGTCCGGGAGGACCACGCGCTCCGCCGAGGAGTGCGAGATGTCCCGCTCGTGCCAGAGGGCGACGTTCTCTAGCCCGACCATCGCGTTCGCGCGCACCACGCGCGCGAGCCCGCAGATGCGCTCGGAGACGACGGGGTTGCGCTTGTGGGGCATCGCCGAGGAGCCCTTCTGGCCCTTGCCGAAGGGCTCGGCTACCTCGGCCACCTCCGTGCGCGCGAGATGCCGGATCTCGAGCGCGAACTTCTCGAGCGACGCCGCCAGCTGGGCGAGTGCGGCAAGCAGCTCCGCATGCCGGTCGCGGGGGACGATCTGCGTTGAAACAGGCTCCGGCTCGAGCCCGAGTCGCTCGCACGCGAGTCGCTCGAGCTCCGGGTCGGTCGCCGCGTAGGTCCCGACGGCTCCCGAGAGCTTGCCGACGCGCATCGCATCCATCGCGCGCGCGAGGCGCTGGCTCCCGCGGTCGAGCTCGAACGCCCAGCCTGTGACCTTGAGCCCGAACGTCGTCGGCTCGGCGTGGACGCCGTGCGTCCGGCCGATACAGACGTCGTCCTTGTGCCGCACCGCCAGCGCGACGACCCCCTCGAGTGCCCGCTCGAGGCCTGCGAGCATCAGTTCGCCCGCCTCCCCCACCTGGAGCGAGAGGGCGGTGTCGACCACGTCCGAGGACGTGAGGCCGTAGTGCAGCCAGCGGCCAGCGGGCCCTATCTCGTCGGCCACTGCGTCGACGAAGGCGGCGAGGTCGTGCTGGGTCTCGCGCTCGAGCTCCGCGACCCGCTCGGGGGTAGGGGGCTTCGCCCGGGCGCGGATCTCGGCCACCGCTTCCCGGGGAACGGCGCCCAGCTCGGCCCACGCCTCGAGGGCGGCGAGCTCGACGTCCAGCCAGCGCGCGAGCTTGTTCTCGTCCGACCAGACCCCGGCCATCTCGGGTCGGGAGTAGCGCGCGATCACTGGTCCCAGTCTAGAGCCCGCGCAGGAAGTCGGTCATTGAACGGAAGGACGCAGTAGTCGAGAAGGGAGCGGATCGGCGCTTGTGGACGAAGAGGCACACCACCGGAACACCCCCGACACACACGCGTGCGCATTTGTCAGGCATCCTGGAGATCCCCGGGTGGGTGGGGGCTAGGGATGGGTCCCATCCCGGCCCGCGGTCCGAAGTCGCGCCGGCGATCTGTCAGCTGCCGAGGATGCGGGCGGCAAGCGCCGCCGCGTTCTTCGCGTTGTCGACGCCGACCGTTGCAACGGGGACGCCGGGCGGCATCTGGGCGATCGCCAGCAGCGCGTCGAGCCCGTCGAGCACGCTCATCCGCGAGCGCAGCGGCACGCCGATCACCGGCAGATCGGTGTGCGCCGCAATTGCGCCGGGGAGCGCGGCGGCCAAACCCGCGCCCGCGATCAGCACCCGGATCCCGCGACCCCGCGCCTCGCGCGCGTACTCGGCCACCGCGTCGGGGTTCCGGTGCGCCGACCGCACCTCCAGCTCGTGCGGAATCCCGCGCGACTCGAGCTCGTCGAGCGCGGGCTGCATCGGCTCCCGATCGGACTCCGAGCCCACGAGGATGCCGACGAGCGGCCCTTCAGGTACGGACATGCCCCTCCGCCGCTGCCTGCGCGATGTCGCGCCGGTAGTGCATCCCTGAGAACGAGATCCGGCTCACAGCCTCGTAGGCGTTTTCTCGCGCCGCCGCGACGTCGTCTCCGGCTGCCGTCACAGCCAGCACGCGGCCGCCGTTGGTCACGAGTTGCCTTCCGTGCCGCGCCGTCCCCGCGTGGAAGACCAACGCGCCGCCGGCCTCTGCGTCCTCGACGCCCTCAATCGGCGTCCCGCTGTCGGATCGTTCCGGGTAGCCGCTACCCGCGAGCACCACCGTCACGGCAGCGCCTTCTCCGAGCACGGACTCACCCTCGAGCTCGCCGGTCGCAGCGCCCCACAGCCGGGGCAGCAGATCGTCGTCCACACGTGGCAGGATCGACTCGGTTTCGGGGTCGCCGAAGCGGCAGTTGAACTCGAGCACGCGCGGCCCCTCCTCGGTCAGCATCAGCCCTGCGTACAGCAGTCCCGTGAAAGGCGCATCGCGTCGGGTCAACTCGGCCAGCACCGGCCGGTGCACGGTCTCGAGCAGCTCGTCGACCTCCGCTTCGCCGAGCCCAGGCACCGGTGAGTACGACCCCATGCCCCCGGTGTTCGGGCCCGTGTCCCCGTCGCCGATCCGCTTGAAATCCTGTGCCGGCGCGAGCGCGAGCGCGTGCGCGCCGTCGGTGAGCGCGAAGAGCGAGACCTCCTCGCCCTCGAGCAGCTCTTCGATGAGGACGTCGCCGCCGAGCGCCGCGGCCGCCCGCAGTCCCGCATCGAGGTCTTGCTGGGTCCGGCAGACGAACACGCCCTTGCCCGCCGCGAGCCCGTCGGCCTTGACGACACACGGAGGCCTCGCAACGGAGAGTCTCCTCGCCGTCGGCACGCCCGCCGCCTCGAGCACGTCCTTGGCGAACGATTTCGATCCCTCGATGCGGGCCGCCGCTCGGGTCGGGCCGAACGCGGCAACGCCTCCGCGCCGGAGGGTGTCGACGAGCCCGACGACGAGGGGCGCCTCAGGTCCGATCACCGCGAGGTCGACCCCGAGCTCTCGGCAGAGCGAGAGGAGGCCCTCACCGTCCTCGGCGCGGACCGGATGGCACTCGCCGAGAGCCGCCAGACCGGGGTTCCCCGGCGCGGCGTGGAGCTCGTCGAGCGCGGGGCTCTGGGCAAGCTTCCAGGCGAGCGCGTGCTCGCGCGCGCCCGACCCCACGATGAGCACCTTCACGGCGGCGAGTCTACTGCGGTCCCCGGCGGAGTCTTGCGGGTTTCAAAGCTGTCCCCTGGCGGCATGTGTTCGCCGTGCACGATCCTGGCTTGGACAGGCACGAGTGGGAGACCGAGTGGCAAGGGCTCGAGCCTCTTGTGGCGGACTCGCCCGTCGAGGCGCTGCCCGAGCTCGACGCCTTGGTTGAGCGGATGATGGCCGCGCACGGCTATCCCGTCGACGAGGAGCGCACGTTCGAAGTGCCCGAGGCCGAGGTGGTGAAGGAGTTCGTCGAGTCCCGGCGGATCACGCGGCTTGTCGAGGCCGGGGAGGCCGTGGACCCGGGCGACGTGGGCGCCGCCATTGCGGGCTACCGGAACGTTCGCGATTCCCTCGCGGAGCGCTACGTCACCTAGCGCGCCGGCGCGGCCGCCGCAGCCTGCGTCCGCGCCGGGTAGAAGGTTCGCCCGGCCTCCTCCCCGAGGCGATCGTAGCTGGGCTCGACGCACGTGTCTGTAACGGGACCGCGCCGAGTGTGTGACGGCGCGCTCGGTACGCTCCCCGCATGAGCGCCGACAGCGACGCGCTCGACGCACCGCCCTATTCCGCCGCGCCCGTCGAGGTCTTGCGGCTTCCGGCCGGGCGTCAGGAGCGCGACCGCGTCGCCGTCGAGGAGCCGCTCGAGATCCGGATCAACGCCCGTCCGGTCGCGGTGACCATGCGCACGCCGGGGAACGACGAGGAGCTCGCTCTCGGATTCTGCCTCTCCGAGGGCCTCGAGCCGGCGCGGGCCTCCTTGCCTGAGGATCTTGCCGCGAACACCGTCGAGGTCGAGGCGCCCGGCTTCGACCCCGACCGCCTTCAGCGGAGCTTCTACACCACGTCCTCGTGCGGAGTCTGCGGCAAGGGGGCCCTCGAAGCGGTCGCCGTGGAGGCTCAGCGCGTCGAGAGCTCGCTCGAGGTCGCCGCGAGTCTCCTGGCCGACCTCCCTGACCGGCTCAAGGCAGCCCAGCCGGCGTTCGCGGTCACCGGCGGGCTCCACGCGACCGGCCTGTTCGACGCGGCCGGCGAGCTCCTCTGCCTCCGCGAGGACGTCGGCAGGCACAACGCGATGGACAAGGTCGTCGGCTGGGCCTTCCGCGAAGCGCGGCTCCCGCTCGCCGACTCGATCCTGTGCGTCAGCGGCCGCCTCTCGTTCGAGCTCGTCCAGAAGGCGGCCGTCGCCGGTTGCCCGATCGTCGTCGCGGTCGGCGCTCCGTCGAGCCTCGCCGTCGAGCTCGCGGCCGACCGCGGGCTGACCCTGTGCGGCTTCGTCCGCGGCGGGCGCGTGAACGTCTACTCCGAGGCGTGGCGCGTCCTCGCCTGACGGGCGTCCTGCTCGTCGGTGGGGCCAGCACGCGCTTCGGCTCCCCCAAGGCGCTTGCCCGGCTGGGTGACGAGACCCTCGCCGAGCGGGCCTGGCGCACCCTCGGCGAGACCTGCGACGAGCGGCTGGCGGTCGGCAAGGCCTGCGATCGGCTCGAGCTTCCCTTCGCGCTGCAGGACGACGGCGACGCGGTTCGCGCGCCACTCGCCGGGATCGTCGCGGGCCTGCGTTTCGCGCCGACCGACCTCGCCGTCGTACTCCCGGTCGACGTGCCCCTCGTGACGCCGCGGCTCCTCCTCCGGCTGGCCGACGCCTGCGCTGACGCCGCCGTTACGCAGACGGGACCGCTTCCCGCCGCGTTCCGCAAGAGCGCTCTGCCGGTACTTGGGCGACGGCTCGACGAGCACCGCCTGGCCCTCCACGAGGCGCTCGCCGAGCTCGACACGAGACGCATCGAGGTTGACGCGGCGCTGCTCGCGAACGTGAATACGCCCGATGAGCTTCGTCGTCTCGGGTGACGCCTACGACCGCTTCATGGGCCGCTACTCGCAGCCCCTCGCGTGCGTGTTCGCGGACTTCGCCGGCATCGGCGCGGGGCAGACGGTGCTCGACGTCGGCTGCGGCAGCGGCGTCCTGACCGAGGAGCTCGCGCACCGGCTCGGGGCGGAGCACGTGGCCGGCGTCGACCCGTCGCCGCTCCTCGAGGCGTGCGCCGAACGCGTTCCGGGAGCCGATCTGCGACCGGGGAAGGCCGAGGCGCTGTCGTGGCCCGACGACTCCTTCGACGCCGCGCTCGCGCAGCTCGTGATCCACTTCATGGACGACCCCGCGGCCGGTGCCGCCGAGATGGCCCGCGTCACGCGGCCCGGTGGCGTCGTCGCCTCGTGCTCGTGGGACTTCGCCGGCGGCATGGAGCTGCTGCGCCACTACTGGGAGGCGGCGCATTGGCTGGACGACACGCACGAGGGCGAGAGCCGCTCGTTCGGGAGCCTCGACGAGCTCGACACGCTCTGGCGCGCGCAGGGCTTCGAGGACGTGGAGGCAGGGTTCCTGGAGGTCTCGAGCGACTACGCCGACTTCGACGAGCTCTGGGGAACGTTCCAGCACGGCGTCGGCCCGGCCGGGCAGTACGTCGCTTCGCTCGACCCGGACGCCCGCGCCGCCCTGCGCGACGAGTACCGCCGCCGGCTCGGCAACCCGACCGGCCCCCTCGCGCTCCGCGCTCGCTCGACCGCGGTTCGCGGCACCGTGCCCCCGTAACCACGCGCGGCGATACTAAGGGCGGGCGAGCGCCTCGAGCGAGCCTGGGGCGAGCACGCGCTCGCGCTCCGCACCGGTCCCGATCAGCGAGACGGGCACGTCCAGCTCGCGCTCGACAAACTCGGCGTACCGGCGCGCGTTGTCCGGCAGCGCGTCGAGCTCGGTCACCTCGTCGAGCGGCTCGCGCCAGCCCGGCAACGTCTCGTAGACGGGGCGGCAATGATGAAAGTCGCTCTGGTGAGCCGGAAAGTCGGCGGTCTCGGTGCCGTCCCGCAGCCGGTAGCGCAGGCAGACCGGCAGCTCCGCGAAGGGCGAGAGCACGTCGAGCTTCGTCAGCGCCAGCGAGGTGATGCCGTTCAGCCGCACGGCGTAGCGCAGCGCAACGAGGTCGAGCCAACCGCAGCGCCGCTGACGCCCTGTGGTGGTGCCGAACTCGGCACCGAGCTCGCGCACCCGCTCCTGATCGTCTCCTTCGATCTCGGTCGGGAACGGCCCCTCGCCGACCCGCGTGACGTAGGCCTTCGCGACGCCGATGATCGCGTCGATTCGGTTCGGCCCGATGCCGACGCCTACCGCGGCCGCCCCTGCGACCGTCCCCGACGAGGTCACGAACGGGTAAGTGCCGTGGTCGAGGTCGAGCAGCGTCCCCTGCGCGCCTTCGAGCAGGACGAACCGGGAGTCCCGCAGCGCGCGGTCGACGAGGAGCGACGTATCCACGACGTACGGGCGCAGACGCTGGGCGAATCCCTCGTAGCGCGCCGCGAGCTCCTCGAGCTCGAGCGGCTCCGAGCCGTACACCCGCTCCAGCCAGACGTTCTTCTCGGCCAGCGCGACCTCGATCTTCTGGCGCAGGATCTTCGGGTCGAGCAGGTCCTGGACGCGGATCCCCAGCCGCGCCGCCTTGTCGGCGTAGGCCGGCCCGATCCCGCGCTTCGTAGTGCCGATCTGGAGCTTGCCGAGCCGCCGCTCGCTGCCCTGGTCGATCGCCACGTGCCACGGCATGATCAGGTGCGCCTCGCCCGAGACCCGGACGCAGCCCGTCGAGATGCCGCGGGCCTCGAGCTCGTCGAGCTCGCGCACGAAGACCTCGGGATCGATCACGCAGCCGGCCCCAAGCACGCACTCCTTGCCGTGCAGGATCCCGGACGGCATGTGGTGGAACTTGAACTTCTCGCCGTCGACGACGATGGTGTGCCCCGCGTTCGGCCCGCCCTGGTAGCGGCAGACGAGGTCGGAGTGTTGGGCGAGCAGGTCGACGATTTTCCCCTTCCCTTCGTCGCCCCACTGGGCTCCTACGATCACGGTCGCGGGCACGGCTCGGAGTGTGCCTGATCCGGTGGCCGGAGTCTCGACAGATCCGGATGCCAGGATTCGCGAGTGCCGGTAGACGAGGAGGGCGAGCGCTTTGCTGCCATTCGGCGGGCGAAGGAGCGGCATGACACCGACTACCTGATCGGCGCTCTCGTCGATCCTGTGTACCGCGTTCGGGCGGCCTTGTAGCTGGGCCAGCTGGAGGTCGTCGAGGCGACGGAGCCATTGCTCCGCCTTCTGGATGCCGCCGATCCCACGGTGCGATACCACGCCGCGCAGTCCCTCGGGTGGATCGGGGCGTTGCAGGCGCACTCGAGGCTGCGCGAAACCGCGACGGAGGACGAGGACGACGGAGTTCGCGCAGGCGCGGTCTGGGCGTTGGGTGATATCGGCGATCGGAGCGATCTCGAGTTTCTGATCCCCTTCCTCGACGACCCATCGCTGCGGGTTCGCGGGGCGGCCGCCTCGGCGCTCGGCAAGCTCGGCGATACAAGAGCGGTCGAGCCGCTGCGCCGCGCGCGCCGACGGCTGCGGCGGTCGCCGCTCGAGTGGTACTGGCACCGCAAGGTGTACAACGAGGCGATCGCCAACCTCACGCGCGGGCCGCGGGACGAGCCTGAGTCCGACCGCGTCCCGTGGGCCACCGGGATCGCGCTGCTCGGGCTCTACTTCGTGCTGCGGTACTTCGTCGGCTTCTGGTGGGCGATCGTGCTGACCGTGGCGACGGCACTCGTGCTCGCGGTCTTCCGCCTCGTCGGCGCGATTACCAGAGAGGAGACGTCGCCTCCGCCGCGACAGCACCGCCGGCGCGAATAACACGGATGCGATGCCCGCGCGGGCATGTCGTCCAGCCGATGGCCTGCTCTAGCCGCAGCGAGCCCTGCGCCGTCTGGCCGACGTACTCGCCGTGCGAGTCGAGCTCCACGCAGGCCTGGCAGACGACGGTGAAGGCAGTCGTGCGGGCGAGGAGGACGACCGTTTGCTCGTACACGCACTTCACCCGCCGGGTGCCAGGTCGGCGAACTTCGCGTAGCGCTTCAGGAACGAGAGCTTGACCGTGTCGGTCGGCCCGTTGCGGTGCTTGGCCAGATGCACCTCGGCGATGCCCTGCTGGTCGGACTCCTCGTTGTAGTACTCGTCGCGGTAGATGAACATCACGAGGTCGGCGTCCTGCTCGATCGAGCCCGACTCACGCAGGTCGGAGAGGATCGGACGCTTGTCGTGCCGCTGCTCGACCGCGCGCGAGAGCTGCGACATCGCGAGGATGGGCACGTCGAGGTCGCGTGCGAGGACTTTCAGCGAGCGCGAGATCTGCGAGACCTCCTGCACGCGGTTCTCGACCGACGAGCCGGAGGTCATCAGCTGTAGGTAGTCGACGATGATCAGGCCGAGGCTCGGCTCGCGCGTCTTGAGTCGCCGCGCCTTCGACCGGATCTCCATCATCGTGATCGAGCCCTGGTCGTCGACGTAGATCGGCGCCTTCGCGAGCCGGTCGCAGGCGGCGGTGAGCCGGGGCCAGTCGTCGGCGCCGAGCTTGCCGGTGCGCAGGCGCTGCGACTCGACCTTCGCCTCGCTGCACATCAGGCGCTGCGTGACCTCGGCTTTCGACATCTCGAGCGTGAACAACGCAACCGGGACCTCGGCCCGCACGGCGAGGTTGGCGGCCGTGCAGAGGCCGAGGCCCGACTTGCCCATGCTCGGGCGGGCGGCGACGATGATCAGGTTTCCAGGCTGGAAACCGGAGGTGAGCCGGTCGAGGTCGCGGAAGCCGGAGGGGGTACCGGTCACGTCTGCGCCGGCTTCGTAGAGAGCAGTGATGCGTTCGAAGCTGTCCTTCAGCAGCTCCTCGATATGACTGAACTCGCTCGTCACGCGCGCCTGCGAGAGGTCGAAGACGACCTGCTCGGCACGATCGACAAGGTCCGCGGTCTCGCCCGGCCGCTCCCAGCCCAGCTCGGCGATTTCGCCGCCCGCCCGAATCAGCCCGCGAAGCGTCGCCATCTCGCGCACGATGCGCGCGTAGTGCCCGGCGTTCGCGCTCGCGGGTACGAGGGCCGCGAGCTCGTGGATGCGGACGCGGCCGCCCGCAGCCTCGAGCTCGCTGCGCTCCTCGAGCTCGTCGACCAGGGTGATGGCGTCGACGGGCTCGCCCTTCGCGTACAGAGCCAACGCCGCCCGATAGATGACTGCGTGGCTCTCGCGGTAGAAGTCGCTCGCGTCCAGAACCTCGCTGACCGCCCCGATCGCGCCGGGGGAGAGCATCATCGCGCCGAGGACTGATTCCTCGGCTTCGAGATTTTGCGGCGGGACCGGGGCGGTCGGCGAGGCCTGGGCAAGCTGGGCCATGCGCTACCCAAGCACTCTCGGCCCGGCCGTTAAAGGCCTGGACGACACGCCTTTCGACAGGCCCTTTTGGCACGGGAACTGGCGGTTTGCAGGCATTAGGGAACACATGTTCCCACGGCCCCCGGACAACCCTGTGGGCGAAAACGTCGCTCTGAGCGAGAAGTTCGTCCTGAATTCCACAGGCTCTCTCGGGCCTGTGGAGAAACCTGTGCGCTCTTGTTACCTCTCGGGCTCCGGCTCGGCGCCCTCGGTCGCCTCGGCGGGCAGCTCCTCCTCGGTTTCTGCCTCGCCCTCTTCCTCCGCGACCACCGCCTCGATCTCGGCTTCGACCTGCGCGTGCTGCGCCTCCGCTTCCGCCTGCGCGGCGGCTTCGGCCTCGGCCTCTGCCGCGGCGATCGCGTCGAGCTCCTCCTGCGGCGGCAGCTCGCCGCCTTCGGGCACGACCGCGAGCCGAAGCGTCGCCGTCGCGTCCGCAAACAGTTCGACGGACACCTGATAGCGGCCGATCCGCTTGATCGAGTCGGGCAGGTCGAGCTTGCGCCGGTCGATCCGCACACGCTGCGACTCCCAGACGCGCTCGGCGATGTCGGTGGCGGTCACCGAGCCGAACAGCGTCCCGGTCTCACCCGCGGGGACGTCGAAGCGAAGCTCCTCGGCCTCGAGCCGCTGCGCGATCTCCTGTGCCTGATCGAAGCTCTGCGCCTCGTGGCGTGCGCGCTTCTCCTCGAGCTTGCGCAGCTCGGCGACCTTCGCAGGCGTCGCTGCATCGGCGAGCCTGCGAGGCAGCAGGTAGTTGCGCGCGAACCCGGGCGCGACGTCGACGACCTCGCCGCGGAGGCCGACCTTCTCGATGTCCTGCCTGAGGATGACTTCCATCAGCCCGTGGAGTACGGAAGCAGTGCCATCTCGCGGGCCCGCTTCACGGCGAGCGCGACCTGCCGCTGGTGCCTTCGGCAAGCCCCCGTGATCCGGCGCGAGCGGATCTTCCCCTTCTCCGAGACGTAGCGCCGGAGCTGGTTGACGTTCTTGTAGTCGACTTCCTCGACCTTCTCGCGGCAGAAGTAGCAGTTCCGCTTCCGGATCGGCCCCTGCGGCGCGCCGCGCTTGCGCTGCTGCCGCTGGTCTCGCTGGGCCATCAGAACGGGATGTCGTCGTCGGCCGCGGAGCCGGCGAAGTCGGCGTTGTCGGCCTGCGCGCCGCTCGGGACGAACTGCGGCTGGCCGCCCTCGGAATCCTGCCGGCTGCCGAGGAACTGCACGCTGTCGGCGATGATCTCGACGGCCTGGCGCTTGGTGCCGTCCTGGGCGTCCCACTCGCGCCAGTCGAGCCGGCCGTCGACCCCGACGGGGCGTCCCTTCGAGAGGTACTGCGCGCAGCTCTCTCCCTGGTTGCCCCAGACGGTGACGTCGAAGTAGTTCGGCTTGTCGCCCCACTCGCCCGTCTGCGCGTCCTTCTGCCGCGTGTTGACGGCGATGCGCAGCTTGCAGACGGCGGTTCCGCTCGGCGTGTGCCGCAGCTCGGGGTCCTTGGTCAGGTTCCCGACGAGGACGACGCGGTTGATGTTGGCCATGCTCCCTCTCCTCTCAGGCGACGCTTTCGCTCTCGGAATCCTGCCCTGCCGCGGCGGTCGTCGCTACGGGCTCTTCGGGCGCCGGCTCTGGCGGTCGTGTCGAGGCGCCCCGCACCCGGCGCACGGCGAGGTGGCGCATGACGCCGTCGGTGATCTTGAGCACGCGCGAGATCTCCTCAAGCGTCGCGGGCTCGGCGGCGAAGGTCAGCAGGTGGTAGGAGCCCTCGCCCTTGTGGTCGATCTCGTAAGCGAGGCGGCGCCTGCCCCAGGGCTCGTGGTTTTCCCACGTGCCGCCGTCACGCTCGATCGCCTCGCGTGCGCGGGTCACGATTTCGTTCTGCCGCTCGTCGGGCAGCTCGGGATCGAGCATCAGCAGGATTTCGTAGTCGGTCACGCTCCCGATACCTCCCTTCCTTCGGTCTCAGACGGCCTCGCCGGCAGGCGCAGCTCGGGAGCGAACGGCGCGAGGCAAGGCAGGAAGGCGGCCAGTGTAGCATCGGCCCGATGAGGGCCCGAACGGCGTGGCTGGCGGGCGCGGCGGGCGCCGCGGTCGCAGTGTACCGGCGGTTTCGCCGACAGGAACAGGCCCCGACGGAGGATCCCCGGGCCCCGACGGAGGATCCCCGCGCCGCAGAGCTCCGGGAGCGGCTCGACGAGTCGCGGGCCGTCGTGGAGGAGCAGCACGAGGAGGCCGCCGCTCCCGAGCTGCCGGTCGACGAGGCCGACGTCGACGAGCGCCGGCAGGCGGTGCACGAGCGGGCCCGCGCCGCCACGGACGAGATGCGCGGCTCGGGCTCCGGCTCCGGCTCTGCCGATTGAGGGACGCATCGAGGAAGTCGCCGGCCCGTTCGTCGTCCGCTAAGGCGCGACGAAGGCCGCAACGCCGCGCGAGAGGCCTCGCGCGACGCGCTGCTGGTAGGAGCCCGTGTGCAGCCGCTGCGCCTCGGCCGGGTTCGAGAGGAAGCCCGTCTCGACGAGCACTGCGGGGACGTTCGCCCAGTTGAAGCCCGTCAGGTCCGAGCGCTTGACGACCCCGAGGTCGGCGGCGCCCGTCGACCTGACGACGGCCTGCTGGATCGCACGGCCCGCGCGGGCGCTCTGCCGGTAGATGTCGTCCGTCCAGCCTCGGTGCCAGGCGGGGACGAGGGTCGAGACGCCGTGCTGCGAGCGGACGGACGAGCCGTCGGCGTGAATGCGCACCATCAGCGCCGCATGCCGCCGGTTGCAGAACTTCGCGCGCGCGATGTTGCCGTCCCCGTTGCCGAGCCTGATCGTGGGGCCGGTACGGGTCATCGCCACGCGGTAGCCGCGCGCCACGAGCAGCGCCCTCGTCCGCTTGGCGATCGCCAGCGCCACGCCCGCCTCGCCGGCGGCGCCGCCGCCGTCCTTGAGCTTCATCACGCGCGAGCCGGGGCCGATCGGCTCCGTCTGCCGGCCGATCGCAGCAGGGGTGCCGTGGCCCGGGTCGAGGCAGATGAGGGGCGGCGGAGCGGCAGCCGGGATCACGACAGGCGCTCCGCGAGGTACGCGATCCCGAGCGGATAGCGGTACTCGATCGCGGAGTGCGTCGCGTCGAAGAGCTCGAAGAAGTAGTCGGTGACGCCGGCGTCCTCGAGCTTGCGCCTGAACGCCTCGGCGCCGAGGTCGAGGAAGAACTGGTCCCGCTTGCCGCAGTCGATGTAGATCGCCGTCAGCGAGCGGAGCGCATCCGCGCGCTCGTCCGCCATGCGCACCGGGTCCCAGGCGAGCCAGCGCTCCCAGATCTCGGGCCGCAGCTCGCCGGTCGCGGTGTCGTAGGGGAGCTGGACGGTGCCGTCCTCGTCGGCGGAGTAGCACGCCGCCATGCACCAGTCGTTCAGCAGGATGTGGTCGTGGTCCTTGGAGAGCGCCGGCCGGCTGCGAAAGTCTTCCCAGAAGCGCTCGAACGAGCCGTCGTAGTGGTCGCGCAGGGCGCGCACCGAGCGGCGCATGTCCGGCAGGTAGCACATCTCGAAGAGCGCGTCGCCCGCGTGGGTGGCGAGGCCCCCGAAGACGTCCGGCCGCAGCATCGGGTTGACCATCGCGCCGTAGCCGCCGCTCGACTTCCCGGCGATCCCGCGATGGGCGGCCTCGGGCATCGTCCGGTAGCGCTCGTCCACGAACGGCACGAGCTCCTCGACGATGTACGTGTGGTAGCGGCCCGTCCCGGGTGAGTCGATGAACTGGCTGCCGCCAAGCGACGTCCACGCGTCCACGTAGACGAGCACGCACGGCTGCGACTCGCCGTTGGCCAAGGCCTCGTCCATGAGCTCGGGGAAGTTCTTCCGGAAGGGGGTGCGGTTGCGCCACATGTCGAGCTGGCCAGTGAGGCCCTGGATGACGTAGACCGACGGGTAGCGGCGGTCGGCGTCGTCGTCGTAGCCCGGCGGCAGGTAGACCCACAGCGGGCGAACGTGCGGGTCGCCGAGCGGGTTGTCCTTCAGCACTTCGCTCTCGAAGGCGTGCTCCTCGAGCCGCCCCGCGAGCTCGTACGACCACGGTTCCATGGCTAAGGCGCCGCTTGCGGTGCCGCTGTCAGGCCGAGCGGGCTTCGCCCGTTTGGCCGTCTGAATTGACCGGCCGAGACGATTGGAATGACTCTCACCGCTCTGGGATGCTACGCGTGCGCCGGGGCCGGGGTCACTGGTAGCCCCTTTCGCTCCAGGAGGCCGCGCAACATCTGCGCGTTGACCGGCGCCTGGGCGACCGTCGCTCCCTCCTCGGCCGGATTCTCCAGCGTAGGGAGCCCCGGCATCGTCGAGCGGCCGTTGTTGTTGAACATCGCGTAGACGGTGTCGGCCTGGCCGGAGAGCTCGGACAGCGGCGCGACCCACTCGCCGAGCTCTTCCTCCGAGTAGAGGTAGTCGAACCGCTCGGCGGCGCTCTGGGTGCGTTTGTTCCAGGTCGATGCGTTGCGGCCATGGAAGCGGACGTAGGCCGTGGGAGTCGTCGTCGCGACGACAGTCGGCGAGACGTTGCGGGCTTCCGTTCGCGGCGCGTCGACGATCACCTGGGTCATGTGGTTCCGCTCGAGGAACCCGAGTGTCTCCAGGCGGTTCTCCTCGTCGAGCCAGCTCACGTGCCTGAACTCGACCAGCATCTCGTCGCCGCCGAGCTGCTCCTGCGCCCACTCGAGGTACTCGAACGAGTACGGCTTGAAGACGACGTACGGCGGGAGCTGCATCAGGATCCCGCCGAGCTTGCCCGCCCGGCGCAGCGGCTCGAGCGCCTCGTGGAAGCGGCGGAAGACCTCGGCGCGAAACTCACGTGACGGCCGCTCGAGGCGGCCCTTGTCGTCCAGCGGCGCGTCCTCGCGCAGGTCGGTCGGGAGCTGCTCGGCCTTGACGGGGTGGCGCGTCATCACGCCGAAGGCCTTCACGTGCATGACGAAGCCCTCGGGTGTGCGCTCGGCCCAACGCTCGACCATCTGCTCATCCGGAAGCCGGTAGTAGGTCGAGTTCGCCTCGACGGTGTCGAAGCGGTCGGTGTAGTAGCGAAGCCGCTCTTCGGCGCTCTTCACTCCGGGCGGGTAGAAGTACCGCGTCAGCGACTCGTCGGCCCAGGAGCAGGTGCCGATGCGGATCGGCGCGGCCATGCCGCGATCGTACGTCAGCCGAACGACCTACGGCTGGGTGACGCCTGGCCGACGATGCCGTGCCTACGGATTGAAGTCGCCGAGACGGCTGACGTCTTCCGGCCTCTCGCCGATTCGGCCCGCGAAGCGGTTGTCCGCCCCTTGGTCCCAACGGTCGCCACGCGCCCGCTCCTCGGACGACTCGACCGCTTCTTCCTCGGCGCGCTTGACCGCGTCGGCGTCAGCCTGCTCGCGACGCTTGGTCCACCACGATCGAATGCTCATGGAGCGATTGTAGACCTCTCGCCAAGGCCGGTCCGGACGGCTCAGCGCGGGACGAGCTCGATCGTGGCGGCTCGCACCTCGGGACTGACCACCGGATCGACGTAGCTGGCCGGGTAGCGGCTGTACTTCGCACGGTAGGCCGCGTCGATCTCGTCGCCGACGATGTCGTCGTCGGAAACTTCGGCGAAGTCGACGTCCTTCTCGACGCCGCCAGCCGAGATCCGGCCCTCGTGGCGCTCCTGCGTGCCGCGGAACCACTTGGAGGTGCGCCCGTGCACGGACCGGACGTACAGGCCGTCGCCGGCGCGGACGACCCAGATCGTCACCGGCCTGCGTAGGGTGCCGTCGCTTCTTGCAGACGCGAGCCGCAGCTCGTCTGTCGAGCCGATCTTGTCGAGCTCCTCACTCGTCCACGTGCTCATCAGACCAAGTGAAGCAAGACTTCAACCGACGAGACCATCGAAACCACCAGGAGGCCGACCATGCAAATCACGAGAAACAGCGTCGAGACCGGAGCGGGGCCCAGCGACTGGTTCACCGGCGCCGTCTACATCGACCCGGTGGCGGCGCCGTCGGAGGCGTCGCGGCTGAACGCGAGTAGCGTCCACTTCACGCCGGGCGCGCGCACGGCCTGGCACAGGCACCCGAAAGGACAGACGATCTACGTCACGGAGGGCGTCGGCCTCGCGCAGCGTCGCGGCGGCCCCGTCGAGGTGATCCGGCCCGGCGATCGCGTGTTCTTCGAGCCGGGCGAGGACCACTGGCACGGCGCGACGGCGAATCGCTTCATGACGCACCTCGCTCTGCTCGAGGTCGACGACGAGGGAAACGTCGCCACCTGGGGCGACCATGTAACCGACGAGGAGTACGGGGCCGCGCCCGCCATGGAGGGCTGAGTCGTCTAACTCCGATTCAGAGGCCACAGGCGGCGCCTGCGAGGGAAAAGCCCCGCCGAGCGGGGCTCTTCCGGTTCCTGAACGACTCTGCCACGGCGATGGCTACCGCGATGGATGGAAGTGATGTGCGAGCACCTGGTGCGCCACCTTCATCCCGAGCCTGGTTCCGTCCTCGACCGCGCTGCGGTAGTGGATCCCGCCCCAGATCCGGGCGTTCGCGACCTCGTACCTGAGGTCCTGGACCCGGTCGAAGTGCCGGTCGCCGAGGCCGGTGACGCTGGGGACGGTGTAGTCGATCTCGTTCGTGCCGAGGAAGCGGGCGATCACTCGTCCCCCGGCGGGAGTGAGGCACGAGTGCGCGCTCGGGTACTCCGGGTGGTTGGGCGTCGCCGGCAGGAGCGGCAGCCAGCTCGGATCGGCGACCGTAGCCTCGTTGCCGTCGGTGTCGCCGGCCGGGATCGCCGTGATCGGACGCCAGAACGCGTAGTGGTACTTGGCGTCGAAGCAGGCGATCAGGGCATCGGCCCTGACCACCGTGATCATCGCCATGAACCGGGACGCGTCGGCGACGTCCAGCTGGTGGTCGAGGACGAACTTGCGGAAGCTGGCGTGCGCCTGCTGGACCCCCGGCTCGCCCCAGAAGCGCGCCGCCAGTGTCTGCTCGGCGGTGCGCGTGGAGCTCGTGCGCGACCCGAGCTGCTTGACCTCGTTGTAATCCTCGGCCCAGCGCCTGCTCGCGAGCGGCGGCGGCCCGCCGGGGCGGAACTGGTCCGGCGAGCGGAGGCTGAACGGCCGCATGAACGGCAGGTAGGTGCCGATCGGCGGCGTCGGGGCGGTCGGGATCCAGACGCCGGGGATCGGCGGATCGGGCGGGGTGTAGGTCACGGACGCGCGGAAGCCGTCGTCGGCCCGCTGCTCGATCAGGATCGCCGCGACCTTTTCACCGGTTGCCACGCCGTCCTCCTTCGCCCGCCCGTCCGGGATCGTGGCGAGCGACCGGACGTAGGCCGGGTCGAGGATCGTCGCTGCCTGCGCGGGCAGGTAGTGGACGAGGATCGCGTGGGCCGCTGCGGCGACCGCCGCTTCGGGCGAGGCGCCGTCGGGAGCGTCCACGTCGACCGCGAACGGCCGGTAGCCGCCCTCGATCGCCATCACCGAGTCGTACTCGGCGATGCCGACGTAGGCGAAGATGACGGCACCCTCCGCAGGCGTCAGCGCGGCCGCGGTGAATGCCTGGTTGCCGACGCCGTCCCAGGAGGCGACGTACGTGTCCGGCGCGGACGCGGGCTGCGCATGCGCCCCGCTCGTGGCGGCCGTCCCGCCGGTCGCGAGCGCGAGGGCCGCGAACAGCGCCAGCGCACTGCTTCGCAGGAGCCTCTGGCGATGCTGTCTCACTCCTCCTCCTCCTCCTCCTCTACGTGAGAGATGTCGGTTGTCGGAGGGTCGGGGCAGGAAGGTGCCCGCCCCCACGACCCTGTCCTCGGCGATCTGGTTCCACTGTGCGATGTCGGTCGGTCGCTTCTTGAGACCTGCGGTGGGGGCGAGCTTTTGCATCACCGCTCCTCTCTGCCGCTGGCTGACTTTGGAGGCCCAGGAGACCTGGCGCCTGTTGCAGCGCTGTAGCAGCGTTGTTGCACCTGGCTTGCACTGCTACCGTCGGGTGAGGAATCGACTGGGAACCGTTGGAGTACCGCGTCCTGGGTCCGCTCGAGGTGCTCGACCCAAGCGGGCGCACGCTCCGCTTGGGTGGTGCTCGGCAGCAGAGTGTGCTCGCCTCGCTCCTCCTGCAGCCTGAGCGAACGGTCGCGCTCGAGCAGCTGATCGACGCACTGTGGGAGGAGGAGCCGCCTGCGAGCGCAGCCAGGACGGTGCAGGTCTATGTCGCTCGCCTCCGCGGCGAACTGCCCGAGGGCGCTATCCAGACCAGGCCCGGTGGTTACGCGCTGCGATTCAAAGGCGACCGGCTCGACCTGAAGGCGTTCGAAGAAGGCGCAGAGGAGGGACGCGCCGCCCTTGTCGGGGGTGACTCCGACCGCGCGTCGCTGGTGCTAGGGGAGGCCCTCAGACTCTGGCGCGGGCCTGCCCTGGCGGGCCTTCCCTCGGAGGCGCTCCGCCGGGAAGCCCAGCGGTTGGAGGAGTTGCGCCTACAGGTACTCGAGGACCGGCTCGAGGCCGATCTCGCATCATGTCGTCACAACGAGGTCGTCGCCGAGCTGCAAGCTCTCGTTGGCGAGCATCCCTTTCGCGAACGCTTACGTGCCCAGCTCATGCTCGCGCTCTACCGCTCGGATCGGCAGACAGAGGCGCTGGATGCATACCAGCGGGCGCGCCAGGCGCTCGACAGAGTCGGGGTCGAGCCGAGCGACGCGCTTCGACGGCTCCAGGCCGCCATCCTGCGCCACGAGGGAGCGCTCCAACCAAGCCAAGAAGCGTCTCAGCGTGCGGCTCCGCCCGAACGCCGCCGCTCCGCCCTAGGCGCGACATCGCGGACGCCAATGCTTGATTTTGCGTTCGACCTGACGCAAGCGGCGCGAGAGGGGAGGCTCGATCCGGTGGTTGGCCGCGCCGCAGAGGTCGAGCAGACGATCGAGATCCTGTGCCGGCGAATTCACTACAACCCTGTTCTGATCGGCGAACCGGGTGTTGGGAAAACGGCCATCGTTGAGGAGGTCGCGCGGTGGATCGCTACCGGGAAGGTGCCTGAGACGCTCGCCGAGAAGCGCCTAGTCTCGCTCGACCTGGCCTCGATAGCCGCCGTTAGCAAGTCTTCGACGGCGCTGGAGAAGCGCCTCGGGGAGGCGGTGAATGAGATCGTCCAAGCCGGCGATGTCATCTTTCTTGACGAATGGCATGGCCTCGTCGGTGCAGGCGCGGCCGATGGTGGGGACGAGGCGGCTCATATCGTCAAGCGGGCGCTGCGCCGGGGGGAGTTGCAGGCCATCATCACGATGACGCTCGGCGAAAACTCCGGGATGGTCGCCGGCCAAGAGCCCTGGTTGGAACGGCGCTTCGAGCTCGTCCTCGTGCACGAGCCGACTAGCCCGGAGACGATAGAGATCCTCCGCAGCCTCAGGGATCGCTACGAGCGCTTCCACCACGTTCGCATCTCCGACGAAGGCATCGTCGCAGCAGTCGAGCTCGCCGACTTGTACATAGTCGGCGGCGCGCGGCCCAGCAAGGCGATCGACCTCATCGATCGGGCGAGTGCCCGTGCCCGCCTTCGTCCGGAAGCCGGACAGCTCGAGCCCGAGGTGAACGCCGAGCAGGTCGCTGACGTCCTTTCACGGGAGATGGGCATTCCGATCTCGTAAGGCGAAGTTGCTGTCCGCAACCTCGGTCCAGGTCACGCCATGAAACTGGGCCTCGCGACGCCGAAACTGATTCAACGAGGCGGTTGTTTCAACGGAGCGGCGCCGGAGGTCGAACCGACCGAGCCGCGGGCTGCAGCTACGGGGCTCGACGCTTCAAGTCAGTGCGTGAACGATTCGCCGGACCGTTGGTGCCCCGAAATGCCCGCAAAGAACCGGCTGACGCCCCTAGTCTCGGACACCAAGCGTTGAATGACGCAAGACCTAGTGGGACCATCGGCCTCTCCGGCCTCGCGTTTGCCTGCGTCGCCGGTCTTGCCGCAGTCGTTTTTGGTTGCGCCGACACCGAGCGACGAGGAACAGCATGGACTGTCGATCGTGCCGAATCGATCACCACGATCCGCGGCATGGCCGTTCGCGTGGTGCAGTGTCGCGGCCTCGGAACACCGGATGAGGGCGAGACGAGACGCTATCGGCGCTTCGCCTGTGAGGCGGGGGCCAGCCGCAGGGGCGAGCCTTACGACACGGTGGCGATCTATTACGTGATCCGCGTGCTGGCGGCCGGCGAATACGTGCTCGAGAACGTGCGCTTCATCGGCCCCGGCGTTCCATGACTGCACACCGTCGGACTCGGCCCACGACACTTGCCTGGTCCATCCGTCTGCTCCGGCGGCTCCTGCCTGTCTGTCCCTGGGTGGCGGCTTTCCGGCCCGGCCCACCGACGGGACGATGGTCACGTTCACGATCGCCGACCGGCCGCCGCCCGAACCAGACGTCGGTGTCATTTGACGCGATGGCAGTCACCGGAGGTTGCTCGCCCATGGTCACGCGCCGTCCGGGCCCCCCGACAGTCGCCAGATTGCCTTCGTTGACGTGAGCAAGGTTCCGGACGGCCAGTTCTCGACGGTGAGCACAACCGGCGGCCCTGTCGGGGAGCTGCGCCCCAGGCCTACGAATGCGAGGTCTGGTCGGTGATGGCCGACGATTCCTCGTCCCGTCGGCTCACCTCGACCCTTGTGGACGACAGGGCGCCGGTCTGTTGGCCATAAGAGAGGCGAAAGGCTCGACTTCAAGTCGGCGCGGCGTCTTGTGACGTAAACCACGGTCTGCATTCTCGGGAGACCGGCGCCGGGCTGATCCATTCCCGGTCGGAGTGCGTGGCTCCGCCCGGAGGAGGACGTCGCATCAGGAGCTGCGCAGTACAGTCGGGGTGTGGCTGGAGGGTCCGTTCGAGGGTGGTTCGAAGCTGACGACCTTCGCCGTGTTCTCCCGTTCTTCTCGCTGGCGTTTGCTCTCGTCGCGGTGATCACCCAGCCGTCGTCCACAGCCGATGTCGCCCTTACCGCCTTGCCGGTCGCCGCCTGGAGCCTGTGGGCTTTCGCTCGCAATGTGCCGCTCGCCGCCGTCTCTGTAGCGATCGTCGTCCCGGTGGTCGTGGCACAGCGTTCCGGAGAGCTCGAGCCGGTCATGTTCAACGTCGTTCTGCTCGCGTTCGCGGGCGCGCGTTGGTCTCCGTCGCTCGCGTCGGCGGCGTCGCTTGGTGTACTCGCAGCGGCGACGCCGGTGCTCGTCGCCGTGGTCCAGGATCCAATGGAGGTCGCCGTCGGCATCTGGGTCGTGGGCATCGTCTTCATCTGGGTCGTCGGTCGCGCGGTCGCTCGCCACGAACGAGTCGTGGTCGAGCTCGAGGGCACGCGACGTCAGCTGGCCCAGCAGGCGCTGCTGGCAGAGCGCCGTCGGATCGCTCGTGACGTTCACGACTTCGTCGGTCACGGCCTGGCGGCCGTCATGCTGCAGGTGACGAGCGCCCGGCACGTGCTGCACCGCGACACGGACGCTGCGGAGGAGGCGCTGCGATCCGCGGAGGAGGTGGGCCGTCGCAGCATGCAGGAGCTTCGTCGTACGGTGACGCTGCTCCGCAGCGACGACGAGCCGGGCGTGGCGGCGGCTGTCCCCACTGCGAGTGAGATCCCGGCGCTCGTCGACCAGGCACGTGCGGGAGGTCTCGCCGTCGAGCTGCACACGCGGGGGGACCTCTCGCGAATTCCGCCCCGCGTGGGGCTCGCGCTCTACCGGATCGCCCAGGAGGCGCTCGCGAACGCAGCTCGGCACGCGCCGCGTGCGCGGACGATGCTCGGGCTTGAGCTCCAAAACGGACGAGTCACCCTCCTGGCGGAGACCAGCGGACCTCTCATCCCAGGATCCGCGTCCGAGCGGAAGCGACCTCATTACGGGCTGATCGGGATGCAGGAGCGGGCGACGGCGCTCGGCGGCCAGTTCGCCGCCGGGCCGATAGGCGACGGCTGGCGAGTGCGCTGCGAGCTCCCCGTGGAAGACAGTGGAAGCCGATGATCCGAGCCGCTCTGGTAGACGACCAGGCAATCGTCCGAGCCGGACTGGCGCGGATTCTCTCGCCCGCGGACGGCTTCGAGGTCGTCGCCGAGTACGCCGAGGGTCGGCAGGCGGTGGAGGAGCTGCCGGCGCTTCGCCCGGACGTCGTCCTGATGGACGTCCGGATGCCCGGTCTCGACGGCATCGCCGCGACCGCGCAGTTGCGCGGCCTCGACGACCCTCTAGCTGTGCTCGTGCTCACCACGTTCGGCGAGGACGAGGTTTTGTGGGGAGCGATGGAGGCGGGGGCTGCCGGCTTCGTGCTGAAGGACTCCTCGGCCGAGGATCTGATCGCGGCCGTGCGAGCAGTCGCCGGCGGCGGCGCATGGTTCGATCCGGGAGTGGCGCCGCGGCTGCTCAACCGCTACAGACGGGCCGTCGCCCCGGCCGCCCGCGACGCGGCCAGGCTCGATCTGCTGACAGACCGTGAGCATGACGTGCTGCACCTGATGGCGCGCGGCGCGACCAACGCCGAGATCGCAGCAGCCCTGTTCGTTGCCGAGGCCACCGTCAAGACCCACGTCGGCAGCATCTTCGGCAAGCTCGGCGTGCGCGACCGAGCCGCCGCGATCGTGTTTGCGTACGACCACGGCGTGGTCACGCCCGGCACCGGGGCGACGTAGCGGGCTT
>JBKPAM010000114.1:0-13172 GCA_046726435.1 Actinomycetota bacterium | reverse complement strand
ACCAGTTCAAACGACTACTCGTCCGCTACGACCGCCGCGCCGACATCCACGAGGCGTTCCTCGCCATCGGCTGCTGCCTCGTCTGCTTCCGTCGGCTCAGGAACGCCTCATTGTGAAAGGAGCTCTTAGGCTTCGGCTTCGACCGCTTCTTCCTGGCGCTCTGCACGGCGCCGCCGCGGCGCCGCCGGCTCCGGAGAGAAGTCGACGAGCTCGAGGTAGACCATCTCGGCCGCATCGCCCGGCCGCGGGCCGATGCGGACAATGCGCGAGTAGCCGCCCTGCCGGTCGGCGAAGCGCGGCCCGACGTCGCTGAAGAGCTTGTGCACGACGTCCTGGGAGCGCAGGTACGCCAGCGCCTGCCGCCGAGCGTGGACGCCGCCACGGCGGCCGAGCGTGATCATCTGCTCGGCCACCGGCTTGACCTCCTTGGCCTTGGCCGCGGTGGTCTTGATGCGCCCGTGCTCGATCAGCGCACTCGTCAGATTCGCGTAGAGCGCCTTGCGGTGCGAGGCGTCGCGGCCCAGCTTCCTGCCCGACCGCCGGTGTCTCACGCGGCGGGGCCCTCCTCGCCGCGCAGGTTCAGGCCGTGCGTGGCGAGCGTCTCCTTGACCTCTTCGATCGACTTCTTGCCGAAGTTCGGGATCGCTGCGAGCTCGTTCTCGGTCTTCGTGACGAGGTCACCGATCGTCTCGATGCCGACGCGCTTGAGGCAGTTGTACGAGCGGACGCCGAGCTCGAGCTCCTCGATCGGGAAGTTCTCCATCCCGTGCGCGAGAGCAGGCTCGGCCTGCGTCTCGGCGGCGGCCTGTTCGCCGAAGCCTTCGATGCGGTCGAGATCGGTGAAGATCGCGAGCTGGCGGATCAGGATCTCGGCGGCCTGGCCGATCGACTCGCGTGGGTCGATGGAGCCGTCGGTCGTGACGTCGATCCGCAGCTTGTCGTAATCGGTGCGCTGCCCCACGCGGGCGGCCTCGACGTCGTACGAGACGCGCCGCACAGGCGAGAAGATCGAGTCGATCGGGATCACGCCGATGGTGTGCTCGGGCCCGCGGTTCAGCTCCGCCGGCACGTAGCCGCGGCCGCGGCCGATCGTCAGCGTGACCTCGAGCTTGCCCTTGTCGGAGAGGTTTGCGATCTCGAGGTCGGGGTTCAGGATCTCGAGCTCGGCCGGAGCCTCGATGTCGGAGGCCTTGACCGGGCCGGCGCCCTTCTTCGAGAGCCGCACCTCGATTTCGGGCGACTCGCCGTGGAGCCGGCAGATCAGGTTCTTGAAGTTGAGCAGGATGTCGGTCACGTCCTCGCGGACGCCCGGCAGCGTGGTGAACTCGTGCGCGACGCCCTCGATCTTGACCGAGGTCACCGCTGCGCCCTCGAGCGACGAGAGCAGCACGCGGCGCAGCGAGTTCCCGAAGGTGTAACCGAAGCCACGGTCGAGCGGCTCGATCACGAAGACACCGCGGTTCTCGTCGACTTCCTCGTGGACGATCCGCGGGATCTGGAACTCCATCAAGCTGGTTCGAACTGCCATTCCATCCTTCCTTTGTGGTTCCTAGAACGCGTAGCGTTTACTTCGAGTAGAGCTCGACGATGAGCGATTCCTGGACGGGAGTGTCGATCTCCTCCCGCTCGGGCCACTTGAGCACCTTGCCGGTAAGGCCGTCGTGGTCGGCCTGCAGCCAGGGCGTGACCGAGGCCGTCAGGTCGGTCGCGTCGCGGACGACCTGCTCGGCCGGGCTGCCCGGGCGCAGCATGACCACGTCGTCGGGACGGACCTGGTAGCTCGGGATGTTCACCCTGCGGCCGTTGACCTGGAAGTGGCCGTGGCGCACGAGCTGGCGGGCTTGCGCGCGCGAGGCGGCGAAGCCGAGCCGGTAGATGACGTTGTCGAGCCTCGTCTCCAGCATCCGGAGCAGCTCCTCGCCCGTGATGCCCGAGCCCTTGGCGGCCTTGGTGTAGTAGGTGCGGAACTGCTTCTCGAGCAGGCCGTAGTAGCGCCGCGCCTTCTGCTTCTCGCGCAGCTGCAGCAGGTACTCCGACTGCTTGATCCGGCCGCGGCCGTGCTCGCCCGGCGGGTAGCTGCGGCGCTCGACCGAGCACTTCTCCGTCAGGCAGCGCTCGCCCTTGAGGAAGAGCTTCATCCCTTCGCGGCGGCAGTTGCGGCACTTCGGTCCGAGTGAGCGGGCCATCAGACGCGCCTCCGCTTCTTCGGGCGGACGCCGTTGTGCGCCTGCGGGGTGACGTCCTTGACGCCGAGGATCTCGAGGCCCGCCGCCTGCAGCGAGCGGATCGCCGTCTCGCGGCCCGAGCCGGGGCCCTTGACGAAGACCTCGACCTTCTGCAGCCCGTGCTCCATCCCCTTCCGTGCGCAGGCGTCGGCGGTGACCTGCGCGGCGAACGGCGTTGACTTGCGCGAGCCCTTGAAGCCGGCCGAGCCGGCCGACTCCCACGCGATCACGTTCCCCTCGTTGTCGGTGAGGGAGACGATCGTGTTGTTGAACGAGGTCTTGATGTGCGCCTGGCCGATCGCGATGTTCTTCTTCACGCGGCGACGCGCGCGACCTCTCGTCGCTTGTCGTCTGGGGGGTGCCATTCGCCTAGGTCTTCTGCGGAGCCCTCTTGCCCCGGCCCACGGTCTTCTTCGGTCCCTTGCGGGTGCGAGCGTTCGTCTTGGTGCGCTGGCCGTTCACCGGCAGGCCGCGGCGGTGGCGGATCCCACGGTAGGCGCCGATCTCGCCGAGGCGTTTGATCGCCTGCGTGCGCTCGCGGCGCAGGTCGCCCTCGACCTGGAGGTTGCCGTCGATGTACTCGCGGAGCTTGGTGATCTCCTCGTCGGTGAGGTCCTTGATCTTCTCGTCGCGCGAAAGGCCGGTCTCCTCGCAGATCTTCTGCGCGGTCGAGCGGCCGATTCCGTAGATGTAGGTCAGCCCGATTTCCAGCCGCTTCTGGTTCGGGAGGTTTACGCCCGCAATTCGCGCCATCAACCCTGCCTTTGCTTGTGTCGCGGATTCGTGCAGATGACCATGGTCTTACCGTGCCGCTTGATCACGCGGCAGCGCTCGCACATGGGCTTGACTGAAGCTCGGACTTTCATCGGTGTCGGTACGTGATCCTTCCTCGAGTGAGGTCGTACGGCGAGAGCTCCACCTTTACGCGGTCGCCCGGGAGGATGCGGATGTAGTGCTTGCGCATCTTGCCGGCGATCGTCGCGAGGACGGTGCCGTCCATGCCGTCCACCTGCACCCTGAACATGGTGCTGGGAAGAGCCTCGACGACCTCGCCTTCCACCTCGATCTTTTCTTCCTTCTGAGCCAAGCAACCTCACTCGTAGACACGAAAAAACACGGCTTCCGCCGCGGCCCGCTATGGTAGCAAACCCACTAAAGAAGCCAGCGGCCGGCTTCCTGGACGACCTTTCCGTCCAATTCGATCCGGCCGTCGCGGCGCATGTCCTTGACGATGTCCCAGTGGAGCTGGCTGACGTTGGTGCCTTCGACCTCGGGGAGGCCGTTTCCGAGCGCGAGATGGACCGTGCCGTCGATCTTCTCGTCGAAGAGGGTGTTCTTCATGTGCCGCGTGATGCCGGGGTTGCAGCCGATGCCGAGCTCGCCGAGGCGGCGCGAGCCGTCGTCCAGGTCGAGCATCTCGAGCAGGAACTCTTCGTTGCTCTTGGCCGCGGCGTCGACGACCCGACCGCCTTCGAACCGCAGCCTGATCCCGTTGACCTCACGCCCGGCGTAGACCGCGGGGAACTCGTCGAAGTGGATCTCGCCTTCCGCGGAGTCCTCGAGCGGTGAGGTGAAGAACTCGCCGCCCGGCATGTTGGCCCCGCCTGCGTCGACCTCCATCCTGCGGCCGGCGATGCCGAGCCGGAGGTCGGTCCCGCCGGCGACGAGCCGCACCTCTTCGGCGCCGTCGAAGCGCTCGGCGTAGCGGCTCATCCGCTCGCGCTCGGCGTCCCAGTCGAGCAAGCAGGCGCCGTAGAGGAAGTCGGTGAACGCCTCGAGCGACATCCCCGCTTCCTGAGCGAGTGCCGGCGTGGGGTACTGGCAGCCGACCCACTTGAGGTCCATCGTCAGCAGGCGCTCGAGGTGCGGGCGCATGCCGGCCTGGATCGTCGCCAACCGCTCCGCAGAAAGGCCCGTCAGCTCTCGGGTGTTCTCGGGCGCCTCGATCGAGATCAGCGCATCGGCGTTGTCGAATGCAAACGCCTCGATCGACGCGGGTGTCGCGAGGAGCTCCTCCGGCGCTTCGCGTGCCCAGGGGACGTTGATCCCGCTGCCCGCGAGACTCGTCCGTTGGAGCACGTACGCGCCTCGTCGTCCCACCAGCCGACTGACCTCCTCGAGCAAGGGACGCGCCAGCGCGCCGCCGTTGACCAGCACCTGCCAGCCGGGCTGTACGTCGATGCAGGTCTCGACCAGCAGCGCCGCGTAGCGCTCGACCCTCCTATCGCTCATGTACGGACCGCTGTGGTCGCGGCCGTGAGGATTCGCGGACCGTTCCCGGTGACCGCCACCGTGTGCTCGAAGTGCGCCGCCAGCGAGCCGTCGGCGCTCGAGATCGACCACTCGTCGTCGTGGAGGACGACGTCCGCGCTCCCGGCCGTGATCATCGGCTCGATCGCGAAGGTCATTCCCTCGGCGAGCAGCGGGCCGCGGCCGGGGTCGCCGTAGTTCGGGATCTGCGGCTCCTCGTGCATCGAGCGGCCGACGCCGTGGCCGACGAGGCTTCGCACCACCGAGAAGCCCTGCTCCTCGGTGACGCGCTGGATCGCGTGCGAGATGTCGGAGAGGTGGTTGCCGACCCGGCACTGCTCGATCCCCGCGGCGAGCGCGGCCTGGCAGCCCTCGAGGAGCCGTTCCGCCTCGGGCGAGATCTCGCCGATCGGGAACGTGTAGGCCGAGTCTGCGACGAAGCCGTCCAGGGTCACGCCGACGTCGACGGAGAGGATGTCGCCCTCGCGCAGCGCGTACAGGCCCGGGATGCCGTGGACGACCATCTCGTTCGGAGACGTGCAGATCGACGCGGGGTAGCCGCGGTAGCCCTTGAAGGTCGGAACGCCGCCCCGCGAGCGGATGTGCTCGTCCGCCAGCTCGTCGAGGTCCTGGGTGGTGATTCCGGGCCGCGCGTGCTCGCCGATCAGGGCGAGGGTGTCGGCGACGACCTCGCCGGCGCGGGCCATGCGCTCGATCTCGGCTGAAGCCTTCCGGATGATCATCGAACGGCCGCCTGCTCGAGGGCCTGCTGGATCTCCGCGAAGACCTGCCGGACCGGCCGGTCGGCGTGGATCCCCACGAGGTTACCGCGGGTGCGGTAGTACTCGATCAGCGGCTCGGTCTCGTCGTGGTAGAGCTGGAGCCGGCGCTCGATCGACTCCGGGGTGTCGTCGGTTCGCCTCTCCTCGACGGCTCGCTTCAGCATTCGCTCGCGTCCGACCGCGTCGTCGAGCTGCAGCTCGAAGGCGACGTCGAGCGCCCGGCCGACCTCGCGCAGGAGCTCCTCGAGCGCCTCCGCCTGCGCCAGGGTCCGCGGGAAGCCGTCGAGTACGAAGCCCGCCTGCGCGTCATCCGCCGCCAGCCGTTCGCGGATCAGCTCGATCATCAGGTCGTCGGGCACGAGCCCGCCGACGTCGTAGATCGGCCCGACACGGCGCCCGAGGTCGCCGTCCGCGGCGATCGCCCGGCGGAGCATGTCGCCCGTCGCGACGTGCGGGATGCCGTACTCCGCGGCGATCAGCGCTCCCTGAGTTCCCTTGCCGGCGCCCTGAGGCCCGAGCAGCAGGATGTTCGCCACTACTTGAGGAAACCTTCGTAGGAGCGCATCATCATCTGCGACTCCATCTGGCGCATCGTGTCGAGCGCGACGCCGACGACGATCAGCACCGACGTGCCGCCGAGGGCGCGCGAGGTTGCCTGCGAGAAGCCGCCGTAGCGGATGAAGATGCTCGGCAGCACCGCGACCAAAGCGAGGTAAATCGACCCGGGTAACGTCAGCCGCGTCAGCACGCGGTCGAGGTACTGCGCCGTCGGCGGCCCAGGCCGGATGCCCGGGATGTAGCCGCCGTGCTTGCGGAGGTTGTCGGCCTGGTCGACCGGGTTGAACTGGACCGCGGTGTAGAAGTACGTGAAGATGATGATCAGGAACGCCTCGAGCGCCAGGTAGGTCAGGCTCGAGGGCTGGAAGTGGCGGTTGACGAAGCCCTGCGTCTGCGGGAAGTACTGGCCGATCGTCGGCGGGAACGCCATCACCGCCGCGGCGAAGATGATCGGGATGACCCCGGCCATGTTCACGCGCAGCGGCATGTAGGTCGACTCGCCGCTCGTCATCTTGCGGCCGACCATCCGCTTCGCGTACTGGATCGGGATCCGCCGCTGGCCCTCCTGGATGAAGACGACCGCCACGATGATCCCGAGCGCGATCAGCGGGAAGAACAGCTTCTCCATCGGGCCGCCGTTGTACCAGGCGGTCACGCCCGCGGGCGCCGAGACGAGGATCGACGCGAAGATCAGCAGCGAGATCCCGTTGCCGATCCCGCGCTTCGTGATCAGCTCGCCCATGTACATCAGCAGCGTGGTGCCGGCGGTGAGCGTGATGATGATCAGCACGAGGCGGCCGGAGTTGTTCGTCAACGCGCCCTGCCGTTGGAAGAGGTACGCGTACCCCGTCGCCTGAGCGGCCGCGAGGGCGACGGTCAGGTAGCGCGTGTACTGGTTGATCTTGGCGTAGCCGGCCTCGCCTTCCTTCTGGAGCTCCTCGAGCTTGGGGATCACGACCGTCAGGAGCTGGAGGATGATCGAGGCGGTGACGTACGGCATGATCCCGAGCGCGAACAGGGAGAACTGCGAGAGCGCGCCTCCCGAGAACACGTTCAGCAGGCCGAGGATCGTGCCGCCCTGGTTGCTGAAGTACTGCTTGATCTGGTCGGAGTTGACGCCCGGAGCCGGGATCCACGAACCGAGGCGGTAAAGGGCGAGGATCAGTGCGGTGAAGAGCACCCGCTTCCGTAGCTCCGGCACGCGCCACGCATTGGAGAGCCAGGAGAACACCTAGCTTTCATCGCCCGAATCCTGATCGGATTCGGGCGAGGCCTCCTCGCCGGCGGGTTCGGGAGCGTCCGTCGTCGTTCGGCGGCACTTCGGCTTGCGCTCTTTCGGCTCGCGCAGCAGGGTCAGCGACCCGCCGGCCGCTTCGACCTTCTCGCGCGCGCTCGCCGAGGCGGCGTGGACGGCAATGCTCAGAGTCTTGGTCAGCTCACCCTGGCCGAGCAGCTTCACGTCGACGCGGGTGCTGCGGATCAGCCCCTTGTCGAGGAGCGCCTCCGGGGTGACCTCGGCGCCGGCGTCGAAGCGCTCCTCGAGCGCCGCCACGTTGACCGGCTGCGTCGAGGTGCGGTGCGGCCCCATCGGCATCGCGTCCTTGGAGTACGGCCCGCGCTTCTTGCCCAGTCGCATGTAGAGCGGGTTCTGGCCGCCCTCGAAACCAGGCCGCATCTTGTGCGAGCCCGAGCGGGACTTCTGGCCCTTCAGCCCGCGGCCCGAGTAACGGCCCTTGCCCGAGCCCATGCCGCGGCCGATCCGCTTGCGGTCCTTGCGAGCCTGGGCCGGCTTGAGGTTCGAGAGGTTCAGGTCGTCAGGCATCGGAGTCCACCCTCACGAGGTGACGGACCTTCCTCAGCATACCGGCGAGCTCCTGGCTCTCGTCCTTCTCGACGCTGCGGCCGATCTTGCCGAGGCCGAGCGCGCGGAGCGTCCCGCGATGCTTCGCCGTCTGCCCGATCGAGCTACGCGTCTGTGTGATCTTCAGCTTCGCCATCGCTTGTCTCCGCTTCCACCGCGACCGGAGCCGCAGGCGCGTCGGCCTTAGCCTCTTCCTCCTCCGCGCGCTTTGCACCGACGGGCAGAACCTGGGAGATCGTCAGCCCGCGCGTCGCCGCGACCTCGTCGGGGCGGCGCAGCCGCTGGAGCCCGTTGACGGTCGCCTTCAGCATGTTGATCGGGTTCGTCGTGCCGAGGCTCTTCGCGAGGATGTCGCGAATCCCGGCGAGCTCGAGCACGGCGCGCACTCCGCCGCCGGCGATCACGCCGGTTCCCTCGCTCGCCGGCCGCAGCAGCACCCTCGCCGCGCCGAACTCGCCGAGAATCTCGTGCGTGATCGTCGTGCCGTGGCGCGGAACCGTGAACAGGTTCTTCTTCGCGTCGTCGACGGCCTTCGAGATGGCGAGCGGGACCTCGCGCGCCTTGCCGTAGCCGAGACCGACGCGATCGACCTCGTCGCCGATCACGACGAGCGCCGTGAACGAGAACCGCCGGCCGCCCTTGACCACCTTCGCGACGCGGTTGATCTCGACCACACGCTCCTTGAGCTCCCTGGTCTCCTGAATGTCAACTGCCATCTAGAACTTCAGTCCTCCTTCGCGTGCCGCATCGGCCAGCGCCTTGACGCGGCCGTGGTAGAGGTAGCCGCCGCGGTCGAAGACGACGGTCTCCACGTTGGCCTTCTTCGCGTTCTGAGCCAGCAGCTTGCCGACCTCGGCTGCCTGCTCGGTCTTCGAGCCCTTGAACGAGCGCAGCTGCAGCCAGCTTGCGGCTGCGAGGGTCTTGCCCTCGAGGTCGTCCACGAGCTGCGCCTCGATGCCGCGATTCGAGCGGAACACGACCAGGCGCGGCCGCTCGGCCGTGCCGAAGATCTTCCCCCGCACGCGGCGATGCCGCCGGGCCCTGGCTTCACGAACTGTCAGCGTGCTCATTCGCAATCTCCCGAGCGAAGCGATGGGACAAACCAGCCCCGCGGAAAATGCGCAGCATTTTTCGCGGAGATCATGCGCGCTTCCCGACCTTTCGGCGGACGTACTCGCCCTCGTAGCGGATCCCCTTGCCCTTGTAGGGCTCAGGTGGGCGCACCTTCCGCACCTCGGCTGCCGCCTGGCCGACCTGCTGCTTGTCGATGCCCTTCACGATCACCTGGGTCGGCGTCGGGACCTCGTAGCTGACGCCCTGCCGGGCCTTCAGGACGACCGGGTGCGAGAAGCCGACGTTGAGCTCGAGGTCGGTTCCGCGCAGCGCGGCGCGGTAGCCGACTCCCTGGATCTCGAGCCGCTTCTGGAACCCGTTCGTGACACCCTCGACCATGTTCGCGATCAGGCTGCGGGTGAGGCCGTGCAGCGCGCGGTCCTCGCCGCGCTCCGTCGGCCGCTTGACCACCACCGACGAGTCCTCCTGTTCGACCTGCATTCGCGCGGGAAGCTCCTGCGTGAGCTCGCCCAGGGGGCCGTTGACCATCACGCGGCCGGGCAGGATCGAGACCGACACGCCGGCAGGGAGCTCGATGGGTTGTCTACCGATTCGACTCATCGCTCACCAGACGAAGCAAACGACCTCACCGCCGACGCCCTGCTCCTCGGCAGTGCGGCTCGTGATCAGGCCGTTGGACGTGGACAGGATCGCGGTGCCCATCCCACCGAGCACGCGCGGCAGGCGGTCCTTGCGCGCGTAGACGCGGCGGCCGGGCTTGGAGACGCGCTTCAGGTCCGTGATCACGCGCTCCCGGTTGCGGCCAAACTTGAGGTCGATCACGAGCGTGTCGTACGCCCGGTGCTTCTTCTTGTCGGCCTCGCCTTGGTTGTGCTCGTTGGCGCTCACGATGCGGAAGTCCTGGATGTAGCCCTCCTCCTTCAGCAGGCGGGCGATGTCGGACTTGAGCCGCGAGTTGGGAATCTCGGCGTGCTCGTGCAGCGCGCGGTTCGCGTTGCGGATCCTCGTGAGCATGTCTGCGATGGGATCGGTCTGCATGGCTACCAGCTGGACTTGGTCATGCCCGGGACGACACCCTGGTGGGCGAGGTCGCGCAGGCAGATTCGGCAGAGCCCGAACTTCTTGTACACCGCGCGCGGGCGGCCGCAGCGGTTGCAGCGCGAGTACGCGCGGGTCTTGAACCGCTGTGGCTTGCGCGACTTCTCGATCAGCGCCTTGCGTGCCATCTACTGCTGCTCTCCTTCGTCTTGGCGGGCGAACGGCATCCCGAGGGCGCGCAGGAGCGCCAGCCCCTGCTCGTCGTCCGCCGCCGTGGTCGTGATCGCGACGTCGAGGCCGCGGATGCCTGCAATCTGGTCGTAGTCGATCTCCGGAAAGATGATCTGCTCGCGGATCCCGAGCGAGAAGTTGCCGCGACCGTCCATCGAGCGGGGGCTGAGGCCGCGGAAGTCGCGGATGCGCGGAAGCGCGATCGAGACGAGGCGGTCGAGGAACTCCCACATCCGGGCGCCGCGCAGGGTTACACGCGCGCCGACCGGCATCCCCTCGCGCACCTTGAAGCCCGCGATCGACTTGCGCGCGCGCCGCACGTGGGCGCGCTGCCCCGCGATGGTGGTCAGCTCGTCGATGGCGCCGTCGAGCGCCTTCGCGTCGGTCTTGGCTTCGCCGACGCCCATGTTGAGCGTGATCTTCTGGAGGCGCGGCACCTGCATGGTCGAGCTCAGTCCGAGCTCGTCCTTCAGGCGCGGGCGGACCTCCTGCTCGTAGGCGGTCTTCAGGCGAGGCTCGTATGCAGTCTCAGTTGCGCTCATTCGTCAAGCTCCTGACGGACGTCGCATCGACCGGTCGTTTCAGACGGACGCCCGGGCAAAGCCCGTGCCTCCTGATGACGGCATCGCAAGCGACGCCTCACTTGTCGATCTCCTGGCCGCAGTCGGCGCGCTTGCAGACGCGCACGTAGACCTCGCCGTCCTTGCTTTCCTTCTTCGTCATCCCGATTCGTGTCGGTCGGTTGCAGGTCGGGCAGACGAGCATCACGTTCGCCACTGGCACGGGCGCCGCCTTCTCGATCACGCCGCCGGGAATCATCTGGGTGCCGCCCATACGGTTCGCGTCGCGCATCGGGCGCGGGCGCGTGTGCCGCTTGACCACGTTCAGGTTCTCGACGACGACGCGCTTCTCGCGCGGGCGCGCCTCGATCACCCGGCCCTGCTTGCCGCGGTCCTTGCCCGAGAGCATGTGGACGAGGTCGCCTTTCCGGACTCGCATCTTGTGCATCACAACACCTCCGGTGCGAGCGAAACGATCTTCATGAAGTTCTTCTCGCGCAATTCCCGCGCGACCGGGCCAAAAATGCGGGTGCCCCGCGGGTTGCGGGCGCTGTCGATCAGCACCGCGGCGTTCTCGTCGAAGGCGATCGACGTGCCATCGTTGCGTCCGAACGGCTTCCGGGTGCGTACGACCACAGCCTGGACGACCTCGCCCTTCTTGACGGCGCCCTGCGGACTCGCGGTCTTCACGGTCGCGGTGATGACGTCGCCCACGCGCGCGTAGCGGCGCTTCGAGCCGCCCTTCACGCGGATGCAGAGGATCTCTCGCGCGCCCGTGTTATCGGCCACACGAAGGCGTGACTCCTGCTGGATCACCGGTGATCCTCGCAGTGACGGTTTCGCGTCTCTGGCGTGCGAGGCGCAAGCAGTCCAAGGACGCAGGCCGCGTTCGGGCGGGGCCGCCCGGGCGCGGCCGAGGACGCCGGAATGCGCCGCGGATCGCGCGCCAGAGACGCAGTAACTGTTGCTGGGAGGGTCACTTAGCCTCCTCGAGCACCTCGGCGAGGCGCCAGTACTTCGTCTTCGAGAGCGGACGCGTCTCGACGATGCGGACGAGGTCGCCGATCTTCGCCGCGTTCTGCTCGTCGTGGGCATGGAACTTCGTCGAGCGGCGGACGACCTTCTTGTACTTCGGGTGCGCCTTCACTGTGTCGACCTTGACGACGATCGTCTTGTCCATCGCGTCCGAGACGACGACGCCGCGGCGCTCCTGGCGCCGGCCGCGCACGTGCTCGGGCTTGGGCAGGCGGACAATCGGGCGGCGCTGCGCGGGGCGTTCGCGCTTGGGCTTGACGTGCTGGTGGCGCTGCGAGCGCGGCAGGCGCTTGCGCTTCGGCTTACGCGCAGGCTGCGCGGGCGCCGCCTCGCCGGCGGGCGCTTCGCCTTCGGCCTCAGCCTCGGCCAAAGGCTCTTCGGCCGCAGGCTCCTCGGCCGGAGGCTCCTCGGCAGCCGGCTCCTCGGCGGCAGGCTCCTCAGCGGCAGGCTCTTCCGCCACGGGCTCCTGCTCGGCCTCGGGCTCGGTATCCTCCGCGGGCGCCTCGGCCTCGGGCTCCTCCTCCGCCGGCTCCTCGGGGGTCTCCTCGACCTCCGCCGCGGGCTCGGTCGCCTCTGGAGTCTCTTCTTCCGTCTTCTCGGTGTTCTTCTCGTCAGGCATTCGTCTCTCTCACTAGGTTCAGGCCGCTCGCCCGCTCGTTGCGGACGGTCAGGATGCGCGCGATCTCGCGCTTCGCAAGCTTCAGCCGCGCCGGATTCTCCAGCGCGCCGGTCGCGGACTGGAAGCGCAGGTTGAAGAGCTCCTGGCGTGTGTCGGCCAACCGGTCCTCCAGCTCCTCGTCGGTCAGGTCGCGCAACTCTCTAGCTCGCAAACAGATCAGCCTCCCTGGTGACGACCTTGGTCTTGATCGGCAGCTTCCGGCCGGCCAGCCTTAGTGCTTCCTTCGCGAGGCCCTCGTCGACGCCGGCGAGCTCGAACATCACGCGGCCGGGCTTCACCACTGCGACCCAGTGCTCCGGCGCGCCCTTGCCCGAGCCCATGCGCGTCTCGGCCGGCTTCTGCGTCACCGGCTTGTCCGGGAAGACGTTGATCCAGACCTTGCCGCCGCGGCGGATCTTGCGGGTCATCGCGATTCGCGCGGCCTCGATCTGGCGGTTCGTGACCCAGCCGGCCTCGAGCGCCTTCAGCCCAAAATCGCCGGCCTGCACCGTCGTCTGGCCCTTGGAGACGCCTCTGCGGCGCCCTCGTTGGTACTTGCGGAACTTCGTCTTCTTCGGGAGGAGCATCAGCCGGAGCTCTTTTCGTTCGACTCGTCACCGGAGGACTCGAGCTTCGTCGGGTCCTCGACCTGCTTCTTGGGCGTGGTTGTGTCAGGAGCATCGGCAACCGGCGCGGGAACCGCCGGCGTCTCCGACTCGACCGGCGGCTGCTCCCGTCCGGCCTCGGAGGTCGCCGTCTCGTCCGTGCGGGGGCGCTCGACGTTGTCCTGCTGGGCCGGGCCCCGCCCGCCGCGACCGCCGCCAGGCCTGCGCGGGCCTCCGCCCTGGCCGCGCCGCCGCTGGCGCACCGGGCCGAGGCCTTCGCGGTCGGGCCCGCGTC
>JBKPAM010000113.1:0-13756 GCA_046726435.1 Actinomycetota bacterium | reverse complement strand
AAGCGGAAGACCTGGCCCTCCCCGGCCGAGTTCAGAGCCGCCGGCCACTCCGACCTCTACATCGCGGCCAGCCGCTACGGAGGCGTGGGCTTCTGGGCGAGCGAGCTCGGCTTCTCCCGCCCGGGACGGACCGAGCCGCCGACCCGCTCACCCGTCAGGCCTCCGAGCTTCCGATGGACGAACGAGCGCATCCGCGCCGAGCTCGAACGATTCTGCGCGAAGCGGAAGACCTGGCCCTCCCCGGCCGAGTTCAGGGCCGCCGGCCACTCCGACCTCTACGTCGCGGCCAGCCGCTACGGAGGCGTGGGCTTCTGGGCGAGCGAGCTCGGCTTCTCCCGCCCGGGACGGACAGAGCCGCCGGCCCGCTCACCGGTCCGGCCTCGCCGGAGCTTTCGGCCGCGGCCGCATCTGCGCTGGGTCGCCGCGGCGGCGGTGGGCGCCGTCGCGCTCCTCGCTGTCGGCGGCTCGAGCATCGACTCGTTGAACGGCGTCGGGCATCTCCGCTCGTCACTGCCGCTCCAGACGCTCGGCCCGACGTTCGTCCCCAAGCGCGACATCCAGAGCGCGGCGAGCACCAGGCCCTCGAAGCCGCGTTCGGCTCATACGGTTCAGCGGGCGAAGGCGAAGCCGCGTGTGTCTCACGCCCGCCAGACTCAGGCTCAGGCTGCTCCGGCCGTCCAGACCTCGGCCTCACAGACCGACCTCGCGGCGGTGCGGACCCCAGCGCCGACATACACGCCCCCGAGCGAGCCGCAGTCCACGTCGCAGTCCTCGTCGAGCTCGACGCAGCCCGCCAGCTCGAGCTCCTCTCGCCCTACGCCGCTACCGCCGCCACCCGGCGGAGGGGGCGCGCCGCGGCCGATCCCGCCGCCTCACAGGTAGCTGGATTACTGTTTGCAGGGAGTTATTCTCGGTGAACAGGACTAACCCGAACCGAAAGTGAGAACAATGCGGCGCCGCCCCGCCATGCTGTCTCCACGATCTGCGCGATGGCTGTACCTCCTCGGCGCAGTGCTTGCGCTGTCACTGCCGTCCGCAGCAATGCCGAATGCGGCTGCCGTCGACGACACGCCTCCCATCGTCACGTACTCGATCGACGGGATCGTCGGCCTGAACAAGTGGTACCGCGGAAGCACGCACGGGAACAACATCGTGCTTCACTGGTCGGTGACGGACCCCGAATCTCAGATTATTTCTACCTCTGGGTGCGAGCCAGCAATCCCGATCCCGGGGCCGAACACCGGAACGACTCGTGTGTGTTCGGCCACGAGTGATGGCGGCACGACCACGATCACAACAAAGCTCCTCAAGATCGACGCCACCCCGCCTGCGGGCATCGCCGCGGCCCTCTCGCGCAGCGCGGACTACCACGGCTGGTACAACCACCCGCTCCGGCTCGCATGGCATGGCAGCGATGCCACATCTGGGATCGCGTCCTGCTCTGCTGTCACCTACGCTGGCCCGGATCGCGCGGGAGCAGGGATCGGTGGGGGTTGCACCGACCGGGCCGGTAACACGGCTTCGGCTACGGCCTACATCAACTACGACGCGACCGCCCCGGTGCTCAGGCAGGTCTCCGTGAAGAGCAAGGCGGGCTCCGATCTCGTGCGCTGGACGTCGTCGAGCCCGTCGGACACGGTCGTCGTCCAGCGGTGGGTGCGCGGGGCCAAGCAGCCCGGCGCGAACAAGGGAGTCGTGTTCAGCGGCAACGGCTCGGCCTTTGCCGACACTAAGATCCGGAGCAACCTCGAGTACCACTACTCCGTGCAGGCGTTCGACCAGGCGGCCAATGCGTCGCCCCGCATCTCCGTCACCGCGCTGGCGAAGGTGCTCACGCTCGGGAAGACGCCGTACACGCCTCGAGCGGCGGCCGAGCCGATCCTGCGCTGGGGCCGGGCGCGCGGCGCCACCTACTACCACCTCCAGCTGTTCCGGGGCAAGAAGCGCCTCCTCGCGACCTGGCCGCCCACGCGCCAGTTCGCGCTGCAGGCCACGTGGAAGTGGTCGGGCCACCGCTATCGCCTCCGCCCGGGCCGGTATCGCTGGTACGTCTGGGCCGGCCTCGGCAAGCGCTCGTTCGCGCGCTATCGCGCGATCGGCAGCGCGCAGTTCATCGTTCCTCGCTGACCGCTAGAGCCTCCGCCGCACGAGGTCGGTCAGGAGAATCACCGCCAGCACGGTTCCTGCTGCGCCGAGGGTGATCGGCACCCAGCGCGCCACGTGGGCCGAGGCGGTCGAGCCGCAGGCCACGAGCGCCGAGCCGGCCGTGATGGCGAGCGCAAGCTGCCGCGCAACGATCCTGATCGTCCGCTCGAGCGGCGTGATCCCGCGGATGTCGACCTGTAGCCGCTGGCCCGGGCGAGCGCCGCTGATCCGCTCGAAGGACTCGACGAGCCGCTCGCCGCGCACCTTCAGCTTCTGGACGTCGTAGAAGAGGCGCTTCGGGTCGGCGCTCTCCTGCACGCGGGTCAGGAGGTTCTTCATCAGGAACCGCCCGACGACGGCGAAGGGGTCGAGCTCGGGGTCGAGCTCGGTCGCGGCGAGCTGCATCTGCGCCAGCGCCTTGCCCGTGAGGACGAGCGGCGCGGGAAGGCGGACGCCGTGCTGGGTCGAGGTGTGGGCGATCTCCTGCATCAGCGGGCCGAGCGAGATCTCGCCCAGCGAGGTGTGGCGGTAGCGCCGCAGGAGCTGGGTGAGGTCGGCCTCGAGCCCGGCGGCGTCGGCGTCCTCGGCCTCGGGGCCGGCCATGATCAGCACGACCTCGGTCAGGAATGGCACATCCTCCTGCCAGAACGCGAGCAGCAGCAGGAGCAGCTGGCCGCGCATCTCGGGCGAGAGCTCCCCGACCATGCCGAAGTCGAGGAAGTAGATGCGTCCGTTCGCCCAGAGCATGTTGCCCGGGTGCGGGTCGGCGTGGAAGAACCCCTCGACGAGGATCTGGCGGTAGTAGCACTCGAGCAGCTGGCGCGCGGCCTCGCCCCGCTCGGGCCCCTGCGGGATCTCGCGGACCGGGACTCCAGGGATCTCCTCGAGCACCAGCAGGCGGCCCGTGGAGAACTCCTGGTAGACGCGCGGCGCGTCGAGGCGCGGAAAGGCGGTCAGGGCGGCGCGCAGCCGCTCGACGTTCTGGCCTTCGAGCTTGAAGTCGAGCTCGCGGCGGAGCGAGTCGGAGAGATGCTCGATCGCGACCGGGAGGTCGATGATCCTGCGCATGGCCTCGCGGTTGCGGGTCTTCTGCGCGAAGAGCTCGAGCAGGCTGAGGTCGCGGAGGATGTCGTGCTCGGCGGTGGGGCGCTGGACCTTCACGACCACGCGGTCGCCGCTGTCGAGCACCGCGCGGTGCACCTGGCCGATCGTGCCCGCGGCGAGCGGCTCGGGCTCGATCGTGGCGAAGACGTCCTCCCACGGGACGCCGAGCTCCTGCTCCATCACCTGGACGACCTCCGGCTCGGTGAGTGGGGTCACGCGGTCCTGCAGCGCCGCCAGCTCGGCGACGGCCTCGGGCGGGATCAGGTCGGGGCGGGTGGAGAGGATCTGGCCGAGCTTGGCGAAGGTCGGGCCGAGCTCCTCGAGCGCTTCGCGGAGCCGGCGCGCACGGAGCTCCGGCGGGTCGTCGTCGCGGCGCGACTCGTTGAAGCCGTACCTGCCGAGCACCGTCGCGATCCGCGCCGCGCGCCCCAGCAGGCGCTGATCGGCCGCGGCGCTCACGAGCTCTCCCGCTGCGTCTGGACGATCACGACGGTGCAGGGAGCGTTGTGCGAGACGCGATTCGGCACGTTGTGGAGCAGGAACTCGCGGCGGCCGCTCATCCCCACGCTCCCGACCACGACCACGTCTGCCCGCTCCCGCCGCGCCGCGGCGACGATCGCCTCTGCGGGGTCGTCCCCGGAGACGACGGACGAGCGCTTCCGGGAGGCTCCGAGGCCCTCGACGTGCTCCGCCAGCTCACGCACCACCTCCTCGCGCGAGCCGTTGCCGCCGACGAGCACCCGCACGACGAGAAGCTCCGCCTCGTAGCGCTCGGCCATCTCGGCCGCGAAGCGCACCGCGCGCTCAGCCGTCTCCGAGCGGTCGGTCGCAACCAGGACGAGCTGCACCGCATCGTCGTCGGCGGCGCGACGGCGCAGGCGCATCAGACGTTCCCGCCAAGCGCCTGCGGCAGCTCGGTCCGCGAGCCGATCCCGAGCTTCCTGTAGACGCTGCTGAGGTGCACCTCGACGGTCTTCGTGGTCACGAAGAGCTTCTGCGCGATGTCCTTGTTGGATAGCCCCTCCGCGGCGAACCGCGCGACCCGCCGCTCGCTCGCGGTCAGCGACTCGACGCCGGAGAGCAGTAGCCGCCGCGGCCGCGCACCCGTTGCCGCGAGCTCGGTCTCCGCCTGCTCCACGAGCGGCTGCGAGCCCGAGCGGACGGCGATGTCGAGACCCTCCCTGAGCAGCTCTCGCGCCTCGGCGCGCGCATTCGAGCGCCTGAGCGCAGCGCCCAGCTCGACCATCGTCCGCGCCCGCTCCAGCTTCGCCGACGAGTGCTCGAGCACCGCGAGGGACTCGCGCATCGACTCGATCCCCTCGGCCCCGCCCTCGGCAAGGCCGCGAGCCCTCAGCGCGACCCCGATCGCCCGCGGCGCGCCCCAGGCCCGGGCGAGCTCGACCTCCTCGCGCGCCAGGTCGAGCGCCTCGTCGCGACGACCCAGCCCGAGCAGCGCCAACGCGAGGTGCGAGCGCCAGGCCAGCACCGCCGGGTTGTGCATCTCGAACAGCTCCATGCAGCGGCCGAGCCGCTCGTAGTCCGAGGCCGCCGCCGCGTAGTCCCCCCGCGCGTAGCGCAACCAGCCGCGGGCGCCGAGGAAGTAGATCATGTGGCCGCTGTCGGCGACCTCCTCCTCGAACCCGAGCTCCGCGAGCACCTGCTCCGCCTCGTCCAGGTCGCCGCGGTTGGTGAGCACGTCCGCAAGGTACGAGCGGTAGTAGATCGCCCCCTGCTGGCTGGGCAGGTACGTGACGAGGTCGTCCGACTCGCGCAGGTCCTGGATTCCCGCCTCGAGGTCGCCGCGCTGCGCCAGCGTCAGGCCTCGGAAACAGAGCATGTTCGAGAGCGTCACCAGCTCGCCGCGCCTCTTCGCGGCCTCCATGATCGTGTCGAAGAAGCGGTCGATCTCCTCGTCGTACTCGGCGTACATGAGGGCGGTCGCGGCGCAGGAGATCGCGACCGACGGCATGCTCGCGATCAGCGCCTCGACGGTCTTCGGCTCTGCGACAGCGCGCACGGCCTGGCGGTTGTGGCCGCACCGCGCGTCGAAGTAGCGCAGCGTCGCGACGATCACCGCCCGGCCGACATCGCCGACGAGCTTGTCCTCGTCCACGCGCGCGATCCGCTCGCGCGAGACCTCGATCACGTCCGCGTCGAAGCCCGACGAGTTGATCAGCTCCGCCTCCAGCAGCTCGCGCAGCTCGGGCTGGTCGTCCTCGAGGCGCTCGATCGCGTATTCGAGGATCCGCACGGCCTTCGGACCGCGGTTGAGCCTGAAGAGCGAGCGTCCGAGCTCCAGCCCGAGCCGCGCCCGGCGCAAGGGCTCTTCGGTCGCCGTGAACGCCTCGCCGAGGTGCTCGGCCGCAGCAGAGACGTCCACACGCTGCTCGGCGAGGCCGAGCTCGAGCAGCGTGTCGATGCGGGTCTCCTCGGAGGGAGGCTCGAGCAGGGCGCGCTGCAGGTAGCGGACCGCGACCTCGGGAGCGCCGCGGACGAGCGCGCGGTCGGCTGCGACTCGCAGCGTCTCGACCACGAACGCGTCGCCCATCGGAGGAACGAGGTCGAGGTGCGCCGCGACGCGCTCGGGCTCGGCATTCGAGGCCTCGAGCAGCTCCGCGGCCCGGCGGTGCTTGAGCAGCCGCTTGGCCGGCTCGACCGACTCGTAGACCGCGGCGCGAACGACCGGGTGGACGAACTCGACCGTGGGTGGCGTGACGCGCAGCAGGTCGGCCTGGGCGAGCCACGTCGCAGCCAGCGAGGCGAGGTGCCGGTCGTCGATCTCGGCCAGTGCGGCCACGTCCCGCTGATCGGAGCCGTCGCCGAGAACTGCGGTCGCGGTCGCGAACCGCCGCGCCTCGTCGGGCAGGCGCGCGAGCCGCAGCAGGACCTGGCGCGTCACCGGCTCCGGGCCGATCTCGTGCACGCGCGCGGCGTTCTGCGCCACCGGCTGAACGCCCTCGCCGCGCAGCGCATCCACGAGCGCGCGGACGAAGAGCGGGTTCCCGCCGGTCGCGGAATGGCAGGCCTGGGCGAACGCCGGGTCCGGCGTGACCTCGAACTCGTGCTCCACCATCGAGGCGACGCCGGCCTCGCTGATCGCGGTCGGCCTGATCACGAGCACGGTCGGGTCGGCGATCAGCTCGGTCAGCAGCTCGCTCTCGACGCTCTGCTCGGGCGGGCGCATGCCGAGCAGCACGAGCAGCGGGAGCCCCTCGAGCCGCCGGCCCAGGAACGAGAGCCAGCGCAGCGTCGGCGCGTCCGTCCAGTGAACGTCGTCGATCACGATCGCGGTCGGCCGGCGGGCGGCGAGGTTCGCGGCCAGCCAGTAGAGCCCGTGCAGGACCGCGAACGAGATGTCGCCGGAGGCCGCGCCGGTCAGCTCCTCGTCGCCGAAGAGCCGCTCCGCGAGCCCGGCCGTGCCGGACAGCGCTTCGTCCCGCTCCTGCGGCGGCAGCGAGGCGAGGAACGGCTCGAACAGCTGCCGCACGACGCCGTACGCGAACTCCTGCTCGAGGTCGGCGCTGCGGGCGACCAGCACCTCGAAGCCCGCCTTCGCGGCCAGCGCGCGGGCCTCGGCCACGAGGCGCGTCTTGCCCATGCCCGCCCGGCCCTCGATCGCGACCACGCGGCCCACACCCGAGGAGGCGGCGTCGACGACCGCGTGCAGCGCGGCCAGCTCCGCCTCGCGCTCGATCAGCGGCGTGGTCGAGACGGGCACGTCTGTGCGGCGGCGTGGCATGCGCGGCTTCGCCTTGTCGCGCTCGCGTGAGGAGAGCGGCGGGAAGTCGCCCGGCAAGCCTTCGACCTCGAGCTGGAAGAGCCGCTCGGGCCGGTCGAAGTCGGGCAGCGCCGTCTCGCCGAGGTCCCGGAGCCCGAGATCCGGTGGGAGCTCGTGGCGCACGAGTGTCGCGGTCGTGCTCGAGAGCAGCACCTGGCCGCCGTGCCCGGCGTCGCCGATCCGCGCTGCCTGGTGCACCGCGAAGCCCACGTAGCCGTCGCTGCCGACGCTCGCCTCGCCGGTGTGCAGGCCCATGCGCACGCGCACCTGCACCTCGTCGGGCCACTCCTGCGCGGCCAGCGCACGCTGCGCCGCGGCGGCCGCCTCGACCCCCGAGCCGGCGCTCCCGAAGACGACGAAGAACGAGTCGCCCTTCGTGTCGATCTCCAGTCCGGCGCCGTCGGAGAAGGCCGCGCGCAGCAGGCGGTTATGAGCCGCCAGCACCTCGCCGTAGCGGTCGCGGCCGAGGCTCTTCAAGAGCCGCGTCGATCCCTCGATATCCGTGAAGAGGAACGTGACCGTGCCTGTCGGCAAGGACGCGGAAGCCTCTCGTACTGCTGAAACGTTCAGGGTCAACCCCTCCTAAGACGCCCGGGACTTCAATTGTAGAGCCATGTCCCGGAAACTCTGGGGGCGGCTTTAGGGGCTCCCCTAATGCGAAGGGCACACGGGCGGGCGCACGATGGGGCGGCAAACCACGACTCATCAGGAGCGAAGCCATGTCCACCGCAGCCATCCCCGCCGAAGCCGCTTTCATCGAGGAGATCCCGGCCACAGCCGAGGTCGCGGTCTCGGCAGAGCATCTCGTCCGCCGCTACGGCGACGGCGATACCGCCGTCGACGCGTTGCGCGGCGTCTCGCTGGACGTCGCCGAAGGGCAGTTGACGGCGATCATGGGGCCGTCGGGCTCCGGCAAGTCCACGCTGATGCACATCCTCGCCGGCCTCGACCGGCCGACGAGCGGCACCGTCCGCCTCGACGGCGTCGAGCTCACCGGCCTCTCGGACAAGAAGCTGACCCTGCTGCGGCGGGAGAAGATCGGCTTCGTCTTCCAGTTCTTCAACCTCCTCCCGATGCTGACCGCGGAGGAGAACGTCGTGCTGCCGCTCACCATTGCCGGCGACAAGCCGGATCGCGCCTGGGTCGACGGCCTGCTCGAGACCTTCGGCCTTGCCGAGCGCCGCTCGCATAGGCCCGCGGAGCTCTCGGGCGGCCAGCAGCAGCGGGTCGCACTGGCCCGCGCACTCGTGACGAAGCCGAAGGTGGTCTTCGCCGACGAGCCCACCGGCAACCTCGACTCCGCCTCCAGCGGTGAGGTGCTCGAGCTGCTGCGCCACTCCGTCGACGAGCTCGGCCAGACCACGGTGATGGTGACGCACGATCCGCGTGCGGCCGCGATGGCCGACCGGATCCTGTTTATCGCCGACGGGCTCATCGTCAAGGACATCTCCGAGTCGACGCCGGTCGAGGTGCTGGCGGCGATGCAGGAGGTATCCGGACGGTGATCCGCGTCTCGCTCAAGGGCCTCGCGGCCCGGCCGGTCCGCGCCGTCCTGACGGCGCTCGCGATCGTGCTCGGCGTGGCGATGGTGAGCGGCAGCTTCGTCGTCACCGACACGATCACGAAGGCCTTCGACACGATCTTCACGAGCTCGTACCGCAACACCGATGCGGTCGTGAGCAGGAAGTCCCTGGTCGACTACTCGAACAGCGGCAACGGCACGGTCTCGCCCGCGCTGCTGGCGAAGATCCAGCGGCTGCCCGAGGTCTCCGCGGCCGCGGGATCGATCATCGACCTCAACAACGACACCACGAACACGAAGCTGACCGACCGCGACGGTAAGGCGATCGACGCCAACGGCAACCCGACCTTCGGCTTCGGCGTAGACCCCTCGCAGCCCCGCTTCAACCCGCTGCATCTCGTCTCCGGCAGCTGGGCGAAAGGGCCGCACGACGTCGTGATCGACTACAACACGGCGAAGAAACATCACTTCGCGGTCGGCGACACGATCCGTGCCGCTGCCAAGGGCCCCGAGCAGCAGTTCCGGATCTCCGGAATCGCCAAGTACGGCGACGTCGACAGCCTGGGCGGCGCGACGATCGCCGTCTTCACGATCCCGACCGCGCAGCACCTGCTCCGGCTCGACGGCTACACGGCGATCTCCGTGGCGGCCAAGAAGGGCGTCTCCCAGTCGCAGCTCGTCCGGGAGATCGAGCAGGTCGTCCCCGGCGGCGTGCAGGTGAAGACCGGTGACGAGCAGGCGAAGGCGGACAAGAAGGACGTGCAGACGTTCCTCTCGGTGATCCGCGGCTTCCTGCTCGGCTTCGGCGGGATCGCGCTCTTCGTCGGCGCGTTCGTGATCTTCAACACCCTTTCGATCACCGTCGCGCAGCGGACCCGCGAGCTCGCGACGCTCAGGACCCTCGGCGCCTCGCGGCGCCAGGTGCTGCGCGTGGTCGTGCTCGAGTCGTTCGTGCTCGGCCTGCTCGCGTCGGTGATCGGGATCGCGGCCGGGATCGGGCTCGCGCGTGGGCTGACTGCGCTGTTCGACTCGCTCGGGCTGTCGCTGCCGCAGAGCTCGCCGGTCTACGCGCTGCGGACGTTCGTGATCTCGCTGCTGCTCGGCGTCCTTGTCACCGTGTTTGCCGGTCTCTGGCCGGCAGTGCGGGCGACGCGCGTGCCACCGATCGCCGCCGTCCGCGAGGGCGCCGTCCTCCGGCGGCGCAGGCTGCTGGGGCCGATCGTCGGCGTGGCGCTGTTCGCCGTCGCGATGGTGCTGATCGGCTACGCGACCCTCGGCGGCAACCTCGGCTCTGGCAAGGGCCTGCTCGCTCTGGGCGCCGGCACGCTGATCGGGCTGCTGGGTGTCGCCGGGTTCGCTCCGTCGCTCGTGCGCGGGCTGGCGAAGCTCCTCGGCTTCCCCGCCCGGACGATGGGCGGGGCGGCCGGGCAGCTCGCATCGAGCAACGCCGTCCGCAACCCGGCCCGCACGGCCTCGACCGCGGCTGCGCTGATGATCGGTCTCGCGCTCGTCTCGTTCGTGGCCGTCCTCGGCAAGGGCCTGCACGGCTCCGTCGACCGCGCCCTGCAGGAGCAAGTGAGGGCGGACTGGGTGATCAGCTCGAAGAACGGCTGGTCGGCGTTCACCGCCGACGCGGGCACCGCGGCCGAGCGGACGTCCGGCGTCACGCGGTCGACCAGCATCCGTGCCGACCGCGGCCGCGTGCGCAACGCGAACGCGACCGTCAACGGCGTCGACCCGCAAACCGTCGCCGCCCTGTACCGGTTCGACTGGAGGGACGGCTCGTCGGCGCAGGCGCTCTCCGAGCTCGGCACCACGGGCGCGCTCGTGAAGCGGTCGTTCGGGAACAAGCACGACCTGCACCTCGGCGACGCCTTCACGCTGCGCACGCCGTCGGGGAAGCCGCTGCACCTCCGTGTGGTCGGCATCTTCCAGCCGCCGCGACTGTACGAGCTGCTGGGCGGAGTCGTGATCTCGCAGCAGGCGTTCGACCACTCCTTCGCGCGCCCGTCCAACCAGCTGACGTTGATCGACGGCAACGTCTCGCGCACCTCGCTGCAGCACTCGCTCGCGCAGTTCCCGGACACGAAGATCGAGACGGAGGACCAGTACGTGAAGAGCCAGTCGTCCTGGGTCTCGACGATGACGAACCTGCTCTACGTGCTCCTCGCGCTGTCGGTGATCGTGAGCCTGTTCGGGATGGTGAACACGCTCGTGCTCTCGGTCTTCGAGCGGACGCGCGAGCTCGGGATGCTGCGGGCCGTCGGCCTCACCCGGCGCCAGACCCGCCGGATGGTGCGGCACGAGAGCGTGATCACGGCGCTGATCGGCGCTGCGCTGGGGCTCCCGCTCGGCATCCTGCTCGCGGCTTCGGTGACGCACGCGGTCGGCAAGTACGGCCTTGCGTTCTCGTTCCCAGTGGGGTCGATCGTCGCCTTCACGGTGACCGCGATCGTCGCCGGGATCCTCGCCGCTGTCGCCCCGGCGAGGCGGGCCTCGCGGCTCGATGTGCTCTCGGCGCTTCAGTACGAGTAGCGCCCGAAAGCTGCTGGTGGGCAGAGGACGAGGGCGGCTCGGCGGCCGCCCTCGTCGCTTGTTGTTTTGGAACCGGGCACCATGGCGGGATCGACGCCAAACGGCTTCTCGTGCTGGCGCTGCTCCTCGTCGCGGTCGGAGGGGTAGCGCTTGGGTTCGTGCTGACGGCCGGCGGTGGCGGCGGCTGGTCGGGCTCCACCCTCGATGGAACGTTCGTCGACCGCAACGGAGACGGTGTGCTCGAGCGCGGGCCCGGGGAGCCGTTCGACGACCGCAGCGAGCTGGCGCCTCGCTCGGCGGTAGGGCAACGGCTGGTGGTCTTCGCGCAGGTGACGGACGCGCACGTCGTCGACGAGGAGTCGCCCGCCCGCGTGGAGCTGCTCGACCGCGCGGGCGTCCCGTTCTCGTCGGCGTTCCGTCCGCAGGAGGCGCTCAGCGGGCAGGTGCTGGCGGCGGCGGTGCGCTCGTTGAACGCGCTGCACCCGCAGGCGGTCGTCGAGACCGGCGACCTGATCGACAACGCGCAGGAAGACGAGCTGCGCGAGGCTTTTGCGATCCTGCGCGGCGGGCGCGTGAGCCCGAATAGCGGGGCACCCGGCTACCAGGGAGTGCAGGCTGCCGCGGACGCCGACCCGTACTACTACCGGCCCGATGTCGACCCGCCGCGGCACCCCGGGTTGCTCGCGCGCGCGGAGCGGCCGTTCGTCTCTCCCGGGCTGGACGCGCCGTGGTTCCCGGTCGCGGGCAACCACGACCTGCTGGTGCAGGGAAACCTTGCGTCGACGCCGCGCACGGAGGCGATCGCGACCGGCGGGAGGAAGCTCGTCGGGCTGGATCCCGCGGCGCAGCAGGCGGTGCGGGAGCGGCGCGTCTCGCCAGGGCTCATCGCTCAGCTGTTACGCGGCGGGCTTCCGGGTCGCTCGGTGCGCGTCGCGACCGACCCGGCGCGGCGGGAGCTCTCGCCGGGCGAGGTGCTTGCCGCGCTTCGGCGGGCGAGCGGCCACGGCGGGCGCGGGCCGCTCCTCGACTACTCGTTCCGGCTCGGCTCGGGCGTGCGGGGCATCGTGCTCGACACGATCCGGCGAGGGTTCGGCTCGAGCGGGATCGTCCGGGCGAGGCAGGTCCGCTGGCTGGCTTCGGAGCTCCGCGCGGCGCGGGACCGGCCGGTCCTAATCTTCTCCCACACGCCGCTGACTTCGGCGGACGGGGGCGCCGCCGCGCTTGCGCTCCTCGACCGCGACCAGCACGTCGTCGCGGCGATCTCCGGCGACACGCACCGCAACTCGATCACGCCGCGCCGTACGGCCTTGGGCGGCTACTGGCTGATCGGGACATCGTCGCTCGCGGACTACCCGCAACAACTGCGGGCTTTCGAGCTCGACCGCACCGCCGCAGGTGGTCTGGTGCTGCAGACGTGGATGATCGACCCCGACCCGTCGGACGAGGACGCCTCGATCTCGCGCGAGCTCGCGTACCTCGACTTCCAGGGCGGCCGTGTGCAGCAGTTCGCCGGCACGCGATCCGACCGCAACGCGCGGCTGTACCTCCGCTAGCGCTCGCGGAGCCAGTCGACGACCGGGCCACGCGTGACGAGTCGAGTTGCCCAGAGCACCGTGAGCGCCGTTCCGGCGAGGAGGCCGGCAGCGGTGAGGGCGACGGCTGCCGGCGACGGCTCCAGTGAGAGCGAGACGTAGCTCGCTGCGAGGCGCGAGACCGCGGGCCCGACCAGCCAGCGCTCCGCCACGAGACCCGCGAGCAGGGCCGCGACGACGACCGGTGCCGCGGCCGAGCCCACCACGCTCGCGAGCTGGCGCCGTCCCGCGCCGAGCGCTCGGACGGCCGCGAGCCCGGTTCGCCGCTCCTGCACCGTGAGCGCGAGCATTTGCGCGATCGCGTAGAGGCAAACCAGCGCGTCGATGACGGCGACGGTGCGAAGCAGCGCGACGAGCAGGTCGATGAAGCCGCTCGAGCGCGAGGCCCAGTTCTGCACCGACTCACCGGCGATGCCGCGCGACGAGGCCGCGTTGAAGCCGGCCTCCAGGAGCTCCCGCCGCACCGTCGAGCCGCTGGCTCCCGCTCGCAGGCGGACAGCGATCTCGGAAGGCGTTCCCGGGTCGGCCGCGAGCAGCCGCTGCGGCTGCACGTACGCGACACGGCCCTGTCGCTCGAGCGCCCGAACGACGCCGGTGACGCGGAAGCGCACCTCGCGGCCGCTCGGAAGCTGCGCGGCGAGTGTCCCGCCCGGGCGCAGGTTCAGGATCTGCGCGAGCCCCAGGCCGACCTCCACCTCGCGCGGGCCGTGCAGGCGGCGCCCCTCCGCGAGCTCGGGTGCCTCGAAGCGCGTGTGGTCGCCCGGGAAGGCGATCAGCGAGAAGGGTTCGCCGAGATCGAAGGAGTCGGCGGCGTTGACGTCGTAGCGGGGGGCCGCCGCGGCCACGCCGGGCAGCCGGGCGATCTGCCGGGCGTCCTCCGGCGAGGCCGCGACGGTGAGCTGGTAGCGCTTGCCGACGGCGACCGGGTTTCGGTCGAGCCTGAGCAGCAGCGCGGCGATCGAGAGGATCAGCAGGATCACGACGACCGCCGAGCCCAGGACGACGACGCCTCCCGCCGTCCGCGCCGGCCGCGCAAGCGCCATCCGCAGCCCGAGCCCCGCGGGCCCGCCCCCTCCCGGC
>JBKPAM010000112.1:0-9028 GCA_046726435.1 Actinomycetota bacterium | reverse complement strand
GCCTTTCGCTCGCTGCAGGGCCTCGGGGCCGCGCTGCTTTCGCCGGCGGCCCTGTCGATCCTGACCACGACCTTCGCGGAAGGCCGTGAGCGGAACCTCGCGCTCGGCATCTGGGGCGCGGCGTCGGGTAGCGGCGGTGCTGCCGGCGTGCTCCTCGGCGGAGCGCTGACGAGCGCGCTCAGCTGGAGCTGGATCTTCTTCATCAACGTGCCGGTGGGCCTCCTCGTGATCGCAATCAGCCCGTGGCTGCTGAAGGAGAGCCGGGCCGACCTCGGCCACCGCAGGTTCGACTTCGCGGGAGCCGCGTCGATCACGGGCGGGCTGATGCTGCTCGTCTACGCGCTGACCCGGGCCACGCAGCACGGCTGGGTCACTGGCACGACGATCGGCCTGCTGGTCGCCTCGGGCCTCCTCATCGCGGCGTTCTTCGTGATCGAGCTGCGCTCGAAGGCCCCGCTGCTGCCGCTGCGTATCTTCCGCCTGCGGACGCTGTCGGCCTCGAACGCAAGTGGGCTGCTGATGGGCGGCGCGATCTTCTCGCAGTTCTTCCTGCTGACGCTCTACATGCAGGAGGTGCTCCACTACTCGGCGCTCAAGACCGGCGTCGCCTACATCGGGCTGACGCTGACGATCATCGCCTTCTCGGCGGTCGCCCAGGGGCTCGTCACCCGGTTCGGCGTGCGGCGGGTGCTCCCGCTGGGGCTGGGGCTGACGACGGTGGCGCTCGTGCTCTTCGCACGGCTGCCGGTCGATGGTCACTACTGGAGCGACCTCTTCCCGGCGTTCATGATCAGCGGCCTCGGCCTGGCGCTAGCCTTCGTGCCGATGTCGATCGGTGCGCTCACCGGCGTGGGTCACGCCGAGGCGGGAATCGCCTCCGGCCTGATCAACACCACGCAGCAGATCGGTGGTGCCATCGGAGTCGCCCTCGCGACCACGATCGCGACGACGTTCACGACGCACTACGTCGACTCGCACGTGGGGGCGAGCGCGCTCGGCGGCGCCGCGCTGACGCATGGGTTCCAGATCGCCTTCTACGTGCTGGCGGCCATGGCCGCGCTCGGCGCGCTGCTCGCAGCGGTGATGCTCGAGTCCAGGCCGGCCGAGCCCGAGGTGCAGGTGGCCGACGGGGCCGTGCTCGAGCTGGAGGCGGCATGAGTGACCCACGCCTGGAACGGAGAACAGACGACCTCGTGTTGCAGCTGAAGGGCCTGGTCCACGTGCGGGCGCTTCTCGAGAGCCGTGGGGCATCGAGCGAGGAGCTCGATGCCCACACCGCCGAGATCGCCCGCGTCCGCGCTCAGCTCGCGGAGCTCGTCAAGAGCTCGAGCGACTCGCTCGCCGAGGTCGCCGCCTGATGAAGGCGCGCCTCTTCACGGACGAGAACCGCAAGTGGTGGACGCTGGTCGCGGTCTCGTTCGGCCTGTTCATGATCATGCTCGACAACACGGTCGTGAACGTGGCGCTGCCGTCGATCCGCGCCGACCTGGGGATCTCGATCTCCGAGCTCGAGTGGGTGGTCAACGCCTATGCCCTCACCTTCGGCGTGCTCCTGCTCACCGGCGGCAAGCTCGCCGACCTCCTGGGCCGGCGGGCGATCTTCATCGTCGGGCTCGTCATCTTCACCGGCGCTTCCCTCTGGTGCGGGCTCGCAGGCGGGGCCGCCTCGCTGATCGCGGCCCGCACTGTCCAGGGCGTGGGCGCCGCCCTGATGAACCCGGCGACTCTCTCGATCATCACGGCGACCTTCCCGCCGCGGCAGCGCGGCACGGCGATCGGCATCTGGGCGGGCGTCTCCGCCCTGGCGCTCGCGATCGGCCCGCTGGTCGGCGGGATCCTCACCGAGAAGATCAACTGGAGCTGGATCTTCTTCGTCAACATCCCCGTCGGCATCCTCGGGGTGATCGCGGCGCGCGCGTTCATCGACGAGACGAAGGACACCTCACGCGAGCAGCGGCTCGACCTTCCGGGTCTGGTCACCTCGGCGGTCGGCCTCTTCGCGCTGACCTACGGGCTGATCGAGACGAACGACCACGCGTGGGGGTCGACGCGCGTCCTCTCGCTGCTTGCGCTCGCTGTCGTGGCCCTCGCGGTCTTCGTGATCCTCGAGCTGCGGCAGCGGCTGCCGATGCTCGACCTCTCGCTCTTCCGCGACAAGACGTTCAGCGGAGCCAACGCGACGATGGGCCTCGTCGGGCTCGCGATGTTCGGGATCTTCTTCTACAACTCGCTCTTCCTCCAGAACGTGCTCGGCTACAGCGCGATCAAGACCGGGGCGACGTTCCTGCCGATGACCGGGCTGATCATCCTGGTGGCGCCGGCTGCGGGCCGGATCTCGGACCGGATCGGGCCACGCTGGTTGATGGGAGCGGGGATGACCCTGCTGACCGCGTCGCTGCTGCTGTTCGCGACCCTCGACGAACACTCGACATTCTGGGCGATCCTGCCGGGGCTACTGGTGGGCGGCTTCGGGATGGCGATCACGATGGCGCCGACCACCTCCGCCGCGATGAGCTCCGTGCCCGTCGACAAGGCGGGGGTGGGGTCGGCCGTGATCAACAGCATGCGCCAGGTCGGCGGCTCGCTGGGCATCGCGATCATGGGCACGCTGGTCGCGAGCGAGGTGAGCGTGAGCCAGTTCAGCCCGCAGTACCCGGCTCAGTTCGTCGACGGCTACCACCGCGCGCTGATGGTGGGCGCGGGGATCCTGCTCGCCGGCGCGTTCGTGGCAGTGCTTACGGTCGGGCGGCCGCGGCGCGCGGAAGCACCCGTGGTCGCCGAGCCCGCACCGGCCGCGCCTCCGACGGTCGAGGCGTAGCCCCGGCAACCCACAGGTGGGTCGCCGCCAGGGCGCGCCAGGGCCGCCAGCGCTCCGACCGGTCTTGACCGCCGAGCGCACGCCGAAGGCCGAGGTCCTCGGCCGGGAAGGCATCGGGCTCCCCGAGCCGAAGCGCGACGTACTGGGCCGTCCAGGGACCGAGCCCGTCGATCGCGGTGATCGACGCGGTGAGCCGGTCCAGGCTGACGCTGCGGTCGAGCCGGATCTCGTCCTCGGCGACGGCACGGGCAAACGAGCGGATCGCCTCGGCTCGCGTCCGCGTCAGGCCGAGCCCGTCCAGGTCAGCGCCGGCAACCGTCTCCGGGGAGGGGAAGGTGTGGGTCAGGCCGAGCGGGCCGAGGCCGGGAACCGGGGTGCCGAGCCGCTCGACGAGCCGCCCGGCAAGCGTGTTCGCCGCCGCAATGCTCACCTGCTGGCCGAGAATCGCGCGCACGCCGGTCTCGAAGGGATCCCAGGTGCCCGGCGGACGGAGCCCCGGCCGGGCCCGGAGCAGCGGCGCGAGGAGCGGGTCGGCGGCGAGCACGCGCGCGGGCTCCTCGAGGTCGAAGTCGACTGCCGCCATCCGGCGGGCCCGCTCGACGATGTGGATCAGCTCCTCCCAGTGCGGTAGATGGGCCAGGAGGAGCAGGTGGTCATCTCCGCCGGGCATGAGCTCGAGCACGCCCGGATCGCCGCCGATCACGATCGTGCGCCGGTAGGTCTCTCCCGAGACGTGCTCGACGCCGGGGACAGCGCGCGCGGCGAAGTAGTCGACCAGCGCGTCCCAGTCGAGCGGCCCGCCGAACGGCAGTCGCAGGAGCAGGCCGCCGTCGGCGACGAGCCGGTCACGCTTGCGCCGACGGGCGCGAAGCTCCCTGGGCGAGGCGTGGAACACCTCGTGGCAGGCGCGGTTGAACTGGCGCAGGCTGCCGAACCCCGCGGCGAACGCGATCTGGGTCACGCTCAGGTCTGTGTCGTCGAGCAGTCGGCGGGCGAAGTGCGCCCGCGCCGAGCGCGCCAGCCCGTCCGGCGTGACACCGAGGTGCGCGCTGAAGAGGCGGCGCAGGTGACGCGACGAGACGCCGAGGCGGCGGCCGAGATCCGCCTCGCTTCCTCCCCGGTCGAGCGCGCCGCCGAGGATCAGCTGTACCGCGCGGCAGACGAGCTCCGGGCCGGTCCACATCGTGAGCTGCGGCGTGCGGTAGGGCCTGCAGCGCAGACAGGCGCGGTAGCCGGCGGCCTCTGCGGCCGCCGCGAGCAAGAACGGGCTCACGTTCTCGGCGTTGGGCCGCGCGGTGCATCCCGGGCGGCAGTAGATGCCGGTGGTCCTGACGGCGGAAACCGCTTGCACGGCCGAGGTATACAACCCCGCGGACACGCAGACCGGCCGAATTCGGACACGGCGCGAGGTGTCCGAATTCGGCCAGAACACGCACGCCCGGTCCCGCACTCTTGCTGGGCCACCGAGCGAGGAGGAAAGACGTGCCCCAGACAAGCGCTGGCGTCGCGCCGGAGGAGGACGAGGCCGTCCTCGAGCTGCACGAGCTGAACGCGGAGTACATCCGCGCGTTCGTCGAATCCGATGCGGCCTGGTACGAGGAGCACCTCGGCGAAGACTTCGTCTGCACCCGTGCCGACGGGAGCCGGATCGGCAAGGAAGAGTTCCTCCGCCTGGCTGCCGAAGGGCCCGGAGTGACGGACGTGAGCTATGACGAGGTCGACGTCCGCCCGCTGGGAGAGGTCGCCCTGGTTCACGGCGTCACCCACTACGTGCGCAACGGGGCGCCCGCGTCGACGCGCTACACCGACGTCTGGCGCTTCTGCGACGGTCGCTGGCAGGCGGTCGCCGCGCAGCTGACGCCGGTTGTCCGAGGTCCTTAGAAGACGCGCCGTTCGGCCGCGGGGAGCGGGATCGAGGCACGAACCAAGGTCCCCCGGGCCGGAGCGGTGTGAATCTCGAGCGACCCGCCGACGGCTTCGACCCGGTCGCGAAGGCCCTGGAGGCCCGAGCCGTTCACGTCCGCTCCCCCGAGCCCGTCGTCGGCGACCTCGATTCGCAGGAGGTGCCCTCTCTCACCGGCGCGGATGGCGATCTCGCCGGCGCGCGAGTACCGCTGTGCGTTCGTCACGGCCTCGGCCACGACGTAATAGGCCGTCGCCTCCACGCCGCCGTCGAGGCGGCCCGATGGAAGCTCCAGCAACCGGATCGGAACCGGCGAGCCGTCGGTGAGGCTTCGGATTGCCTCGCCGAGGCCGAGGTCGGTGAGGATCGACGGGTGGATGCCATGGGCCAGCTCCCGCAGCTGGTCGATCGCCAGCCTGACCTGCTCCTCGGCGTCCGCGAAGAGCGCCGCGGCCTGGCCCGGGGCTCGCGCGGCGTTGTCCTTCGCCGTCGCCAGCTGGCCGGCGAGCATCGTCAGCGTCAACTGAGCTCCGTCGTGGAGGTTGTGCTCCAGCCGGCGCCGCTCGCGGTCGGCGATGCCGACCAGGCGCGCCCGTGATTCGAGGAGCCCCTTGGCGATCGCCTCGCGCTCGGACACGACCGCGCCGAGGAACATCGTCGACAGCGCCGCGACGGCCACGTACAGCTGGGTGCTCAGCGTGCTGCGCTCGAGCGAATGGACCACGAACGGCCCGGAGTGGTGCGCGGTCTTCCAGAGGGTGAAGCCGGCCGCCACGGCCACCGCGAGGGTGCCTCCGCGCGGGCCGAAGCGAAGTGCCGCCCAGATCAGCGCGGGGAAGACGATGTAGCTCAGCGGCCGGTCGCTCCGTAGTGCGAGCTCGCTGAGCAGGACCACGGAAACCAGCATCAGCGCGCCCTCGCCGATGCGCCGGGGCGGCCAGGAGAGGTTCAGAGGCTGGCACCAGGCGAGGGCGAAGGGCACCACGATCAGCGCCCCTGCGGTGTCTCCGAGCCACCAGGTGTGCCAGACCGCCGGCAGGTCGCCGGTCGCGAGCGCGCCGCCGAGCCGCAGGGACAATGGCCCGATCGTCGCGCTCACCGCGACCCCGGCGAAGATCGCGACGATCAGCCCGCAGACACCTCTCACGCTCTCCAGCGGGCGATTGCCGCGAACGAGCCGGCGGAGCAGGTACGCAGCCACGACGACCTCGAGGACGTTGCCGATCGACTGTCCGATGGCGGAGCCGACCGGGAGCTTGTGCCACTGGTCCGCGAGCAGGTCGCCGAGGAGCACGCCCGGCCACAGCTGCAGGCCGCCGAAGTACAGGAACGAGATGCCGACGCCGACCGGCAGCCACACGATGGCCGCGACCGCCCCAGTGAACTTCATCGTGTACCCGACCTGGGCCGCGCCGTAGTACAGGCCGGCCAACGCGCCGATGGTGACGAGGTAGCGGACGCGCGAGTCGTGGGCCAGCCGCCATGCGCTCGAGTGCTCCGGGGGGACCTCGACGCGGGAGGCGAGCTCGGTCATGGCGTCAACCTTGCCACAAGCGTCGCGAGCGCCCTAGCGCGTGGGCGAGATGCCCCAGGCTGCCGCGTGGGCCTCGCCCGGTTCGAGCCGGACCAGCCCGTCGCCGGTCCTGAACGCATTCGGTGCGCAGGTCATCGGCTCGACGGCCAGGCTGCGCCGCTCGACATCCGGGAGCCCGTCGCCGGTGAAGACCATCAGGAAGGGGTAGCTCTCGTCGGCCCAGAGCGTCGTCGAGCCGAAGCGCACCCGGGCCCGGCCGTCGCCGTCGCGCTCCAGGTCGGTGAAGCAGTGGTCGAGCTTCCGCGCACCGATCGGGCTCGGCTCGCGGAAGTCGAGGCCCGCGTCTGCGACAGCTGCGCGCCCCACGGGCAGGCCGCGCTCGTCGGACACGAGCACCGTCCGTGCAGGCACCTGTAGCTCGACGCCGTTGACGCCGTACCGGGCGGCGGTGAGGTAGGGGTGCGAGCCCGCGCCGTACGGTGCCGTCCCCGCTCCGACGTTCGTCGCCTCCGTTCGGACCGTGAGCCCGTCCTCCGAGAGCGAGTACTCGACGCGCAGCTCGAGCGCGAAGGGGTAGCCCGGCCGCGGGTAGAGGAGGTGAACGAGCACGGCTCGGCCCGGCTCCCGTTCGGCGACCGACCACTGCGACCAGCGGACGAGGCCGTGGATCGCGTTCTGCCGCTCCGGCTCGTCCAGGGGAAGCTGATGCGTCCGACCCTCGAGCTCGTAGCGGCCGTCCTCGATGCGGTTCGGCCACGGCACCAGGAGCTGGCCGCGGCCCGAGCTGCAGATCTCGTCGTCTCCGTACCCGTCGAGGACGGGCCGTCCGCCGACGGAGTACGTTCGCAGGCCGGCGCCGACGCCGACCACCACTACCCGCTGCTCGCCGAACACGAGCTCGACCTGCTCCCCCGACGGGCTGACCGCAGCGCGCACCCTGCACAGACTCTCCGGCGCCGCGCCGCCGGGCTTCATCCCCATCGGACGATGTCGCTGCGAGGGCCCGTTTCTAGCTTTCGACTCGCATGGGCCTGCTCGCCTCGACGGTCGTCGATCTCGCTCGCATCCAGTTCGCCACGACCTCGCTCTACCACTTCCTCTTCGTCCCGCTGACGCTCGGGCTCGCGCCGCTCGTGGCGACGATGCAGACCATCTGGTGGCGCACCGGCGACGACGCCTGGCTCCGTTTGACCCGCTTCTTCGGGACGCTGCTGCTGATCAACTTCGCGATCGGCGTCGCAACCGGGCTCGTCCAGGAGTTCGAGTTCGGGATGAACTGGTCGGTGTACTCCAGGTACGTGGGCAACGTCTTCGGTGCGCCGCTCGCGATCGAAGGGCTGGCGGCGTTCATGCTCGAGTCGACGTTCCTCGGACTCTGGATCTTCGGCTGGAACCGGCTGTCGCCCCGCGTTCACCTCGCGACGATCTGGCTCGCGGCCCTCGGTACCTGGCTGTCGGGCTACTTCATCCTCGTCGCGAACTCGTGGATGCAGCACCCGGTCGGCTACAAGGTCGTGAACGGCGAGGCGCACCTCACGAGCGTCTGGGCGCTCCTGTCGAACGGCTTCGCGCTGCGCGCCTACCTGCACACGATGCTCGCCGCCCTGATCTTCGGGTCGATCGTGATGCTGGGTATCTGCTGCTGGCACTTCCTGCGCGGACACGAGGTCGACCTCTTCATGAAGGCCGCGAAACTGGCGCTGATCGTTGCGGTGCCTGCCACGCTGCTCCAGCTGGTGGTGGGCAACCGCTTCGGGGAGGCGGTCACGAGCGCGCAGAGCATGAAGATCGCCGCCTCGGAGGCGCAGTGGAACACCTGCCAGCCGTGCCCCTTCTCGCTCTTCCAGATCGGGGGCTTCACCAAGGATGACGAGACGCCGAGCTTCTCGATCACGATCCCGAGGATCCTCTCGTACATGGCCACCGGCTCGTTCAACGGCGAGGTCCAGGGTCTCAATCAGCTCCAGGCCCAGGAGCAGAGCAGGTACGGCCCGGGCAACTACATGCCGAACGTCAGGGTGATCTACTGGTCGATGCGGGTGATGGCGTTCGCGGGGGTCGTGATGTTCCTGGTCGCCGCCCTCGGTGCGTGGCTCTACTGGAAGAAGAAACTCGAGCGGGCGCGCTGGTTCCTGTGGACGGCGCTCGGCGCGATTGCCCTCCCGTACATCGCCGCGAGTGCGGGCTGGGTCCTGACCGAGATGGGGCGCCAGCCGTGGATCGTCCAGGGTTTGCTGCTGACCAGCCGGGCGAACTCGCCCAGCGTGAGCGCCACGTGGCTCGGGATCAGCCTCGGGTTCTTCATCGCTCTCTACCTCGTCCTCGGCATCGTCGACTTCGTGCTCATGCGCCGGTACGCGAGGCTCGACCGGCCGGTGGCGCGAGAGGAATTCCCGGAACCGGCGGTGACCTACTGATGGACCTGCAGATCTTCTGGTTCTGCCTGATCGCGGTCCTCTGGAGCGGCTACTTCGTGCTCGAGGGCTTCGACTTCGGCGTCGGGATGCTGCTGCCGTTCCTGCCGCGGAACGAAGGCGAGCGTGGCGCGATGCTCCGGACGATCGGACCGGTGTGGGACGGCAACGAAGTCTGGCTCGTCGTCGCCGCCGGCGCGACGTTCGCGGCCTTCCCCGCCTGGTACGCGACGATGTTCTCGGGCTTCTACATCGCGCTGCTCCTCCTCCTCTTCTTCCTGATCGTCCGCGTCGTCTCGTTCGAATGGCGCGGCAAGAGCGAGAGCCCGCGCTGGCGGGCGGTGTGGCTGTGGGCGAAC
>JBKPAM010000111.1:0-12540 GCA_046726435.1 Actinomycetota bacterium | reverse complement strand
GCGCGAACGGGAGGCCCGACCACTCCGGAAACTGCGTCGCCAGCAGGCGGCCGACGAGGGCCTCGTCGGTCTCCACCTCGTCGGCGTGCATCTTGGGCCGGGTTACTGCGAGGCCTCGCCGTCCCAGTAGTCGAGGCCGTCCGCGCGCCTGGCAATGACGTTGTCGTCGGCGTTACCGGTCCAGACCGCGACCTTGTCGCTGTCGGGATAGACGGTCGCCGCCGGGTGGGTCACAGTCGAGTACATCAGGATGCGCACCGTCTCCTCGGTCTCGTTCTTGACCGCGTGCGCACCGTCCGGCCCGGCCGGGAAGCACACGACGTCCCACGGCTGCAGGACGTCCGACCCCTCGGGGTGCCGCACCGTCGGCGTGCCGGCGAGCACGATCAGCCACTCCTCCTCGCCGTACTCGTAGTGGTACGGGCAGACCTGCTGGCCGGGTGACAGTTCGTAGACGGTCGTCCCGAGCTTGGTGGCACCCAGAAGGCGGCCGAACCGGAACATCCCGCCGCGGAACCCTTCCGGGTCGGTCTCGTCGTACTCGAACTCGGGCTCGCGGATGTTGACGCGGCGCATCGGCCGCAGACTACTGGCCGCCTCGAAGTACCGTTGCGGAATGGGCTTCGTGGCCTCCTACGGCGTACTCGTTCTGACGCAGGCAGCGCTCGTGCTCGCGCCGGGGCGACCGCGGCGGCTCGTCGCCTCTCGAAGCCTCGGGCTCGTGATCCCGGCCGGGGCGCTCGTCGTCGGCGTCGTCGTCGCGCAGACGGCCGGAGGAGCCGATTTCCTCACCGCCCTTGCGGCCGTCGCCACTCCGCTTCTCGCGGCCGGTGCGGGCTGGGCACGCGGCTGGCCGCTCCCCTGGCTGCCGGCGCTGTGCGTGCCGCCGCTCTACACGGTCGCCTGGCTGCGGCCGGACGGCCTCGCGGGCGACGGGGCCGGGGTCCTGCTCATCGCGGGAGCCTGCCTGGCCGTCACCGGCCTCGTGGCGGCCCTTGCCCCGTCGTCGTGGCTCACAGCCGGCCTCGTGCTACTCGTCGTCCTCGACGTGATCCTCGTCTGGGGCGACCGGCAGGTCGAGCCGACGATGACCGCACTTCAGGCCGCCGCTCCGCCGACGGTGGGCCGGCCGCTGCCGGAGCTCCAACAGGTGACGTTCGGCTCGGCGACGATGGGCTGGCTCGACTTCGCCGCCCCCGCGCTGCTCGGCCTGCTCGTTGCGCGGCGGGCCGTGGCCGCGATCGCGACGGGCGTCGCCGGCGGCCTCTGGGGACTGCTGCTCTTCGCGACCTCACCGATCGCGGCAACGCCGCCCGTCCTCGTCGGGCTCATCGCCGGGCGCCGCGCCCGCCGTCTCGGGACCAGGGGAGCTCGGACCAGGCTTCAGGGCGGCCGAGTCGCCAGTGCGTGAACGGCGCGTAGGCCTCGGCGGGGCTCTCGGTCTCGGCCTCGACGCCGGCGTTGTGGGCGCGCGCCGTCTCGGACACCGGATAGACGATCGTGTCGCCCTCGCGGCGGGCACCGGTCATGAAGATCACGCACGGACCGTCGCCGGTGCCGACGAAGCTGTGGCGGGTTCCGGGAGGACAGTGGACGAAGTCCCAGGCACGGAGCTCCACCTCTTGCTCCTCGACCACCAGCAGGCACGTCCCGGCGAGCACCAGAAAGTCCTCCTGGCTCGACTCGGCGTGATACATGCCGGACGGCTTGCCGGGCTCGAGCACGGCTAGCGTGAAGCCGGTCTGGTCGAACATCTGCGCGTCGAGCTCGGGCCGTTCGGCGAGCACGCGAGGGCTGCTCTCGAAGACGCACCGGCCGCCGAAGGCGTCGTTCCGCAACCACGCGGCCTCCTCGACATTGACCACGAACCAGCCGGGGCTCAAGGGCGCGAGGCCCGAGCCGACGTCTTCCAGGCGTGCTTCCTCGACCGTCATGGCGCTCCTTCCTCTAACCCTGGGGTCAGATCTTGCATTGCCACATGCGCTCGACGCGCGGCTTGATGCCGTGTGCAAATTCTGTGACAGCGTGTCCCCGCGGGCGAGAGCAAGGGGCTTTGTCACATACTCGGCACAGAAATGCTGCAGTGCAAGATCTGACCCCGGTTGTGAACGTCGCGACTCGAGGATCGGCGAACGGACTGGGAGCAACGTGCCCGAGCGGATGATCGAAGCGAACGGCGTCGAGCTGTGCACCGAGGCGTTCGGCGATCCGAGCGACCCGCCGATCCTGCTCGTCATGGGCATGGGCGGATCGATGCTGTGGTGGGAGGAAGGGTTCTGCCGGATGCTCGCCGACGGCCGGCGGTTCGTCATCCGTTACGACCACCGCGACACAGGCCGTTCGATCACCTACGAGCCGGGCCGCCCCGGCTACACGGGCAGGGACCTGGTCGCCGACGCCGCAGGCGTACTCGATGCCTACGGCCTCCCCGCCGCGCATGTGGTCGGCGTCTCGATGGGCGGAGCCCTGGCACAGCTGCTCGCGCTCGACTTCGCCGACCGCGTCTTCTCCTTGGTCCTCATCAGCACCTCCCGTGCGGTGCCGGGTGAGCGGGAGCTTCCACCACCGACCGAAGACTTCGTGCGGTTCGCAGCGACGGCGGCAGTCGACTGGTCGGAGCCCGAATCGGTGATCGAGTATGTCGTCGACTACTCGCGCGTGCTCGCAGGCGAGCGGCCGTTCGACGAATCCGCGGTACGCGAACTCTCGCGTCGCGACGTCGAGCGGGCACGCAACTTCTCTGCCGCCCAGAACCACGACCTGCTCGCGGATGACGAGCCCACGCGCACGCCTCTCACGTCGATTGCGGCACCGACTCTAGTGATCCACGGCACCGCAGACCCGATGTTCCCGCTCGGGCACGGGGAGGCGCTGGCCAAGGAGATCCCGGATGCGAGGCTGCTCGCCCTCGACGGAGCCGGTCATGGACTCGAGCGCGCCGACTGGGAGGTCGTCGCGGAAGCGATCCTCGAGCAGACGAGCCCCGGCACGGTCGGCTAAACGGCGGTCGGCGGACTCTCAGCGGGCGGGGACGTCAATTCGGTCGCGGTCGCCGATCTCCCGGATGACCCGCGCCGGAACACCGCCCGCGACGACGCCGGCGGGCAGATCCCTCGTAACGACAGCGCCCGCCCCGACCACGGTGTCGTCGCCGATCGTCACGTTCGGGCACACGATCGCGCCCCCGCCGAGCCAGACGTTGTCGCCGATCACGATCGGCTCGCCGGACTCCCAGCCGATCCGCCGAGGATCCGGATCGATCGGATGCGTCGCCGTCAGTAGCTGCACCCGCGTCGCGAGCTGACACGCGGCCCCGATCGTGATCGGCGCCACGTCGAGCATGAGGCAGTCGAAGTTGACGAACGTGCCCGCGCCGATCGAGATCCGCGTCCCGTACTCGCAGCGGAACGGCCGGCGGATGTGCACGCCTCGACCGAGCTCGCCGATCAGCTCGTGCAGGATCGCGTCGCGCAGGCCCTGCTCGGCGTGAAGCGTTCGGTTGAAACGGTCGAGGAGCTCCTGAGCGCGGGCGTAGTCCGCGACGAGATCCGGGTCGTCTGCGATGTAGAGCTCCCCGCGCAGCATGCGCTCTTTCATCTCTCCCATTGACCACTCCTCCTCTCGGCGCACAACCGCCGCATGCGGCGTACGATGACTTCGTGGCTCGTGTTGCTTACTCGGCTCTTGCCGTATCGATCATCGCGATCTGGGCAGGAGTCGGTTGCGGAGGCGCCGCGACTCACATTCAGGGCTCCCGGTGCCCCGTCCATGCCGTCGGGAAGCGCCTCGTCGACGTGCATGGTCACACCGTGTACCGCTACCCGGGCTACGGCGTCCCGGCGGCACAGGTCAGGTGCAGCGGCAGGACGGTCTGGGTGCTCTTCCACGGCGGCGGCGAGTCGAGCCAGGAGGCGTACGTGGGTGTGCGATCAGGGGACGGCGGCCTGACCTGGAAACGACTCCTCGCGGAGCCGTACTTCGGGGTCAAGGCTCCGTTCACGATCGACTCCTACTCGGGGCCGTGGACAATCGTCGGCGCGAACCACGCCTACTTCGTCGGCTGGTGCCCGGCATGCGGGCGCGGAACCGTCTCGCTATCGGTCACGCGCGACGGCGGCGGGCACTTCCGCCGATACGCGATCCCCAAGCTCACAGGCTTCTACGGCACAGGAATCCGCGTCATCGGCGACAACGTCACGATCACCGCGAGGAATCAGTTTCGCAGCGGCCCGCGCAGCCGCACGATCACCATCCACGTCAACTGAGCGGCCGGGTGGTCGAGGCGGTCGGCTGGGCAAGAATGTCGCGGGCGTCGCTTAGCCACTTCCGCGCACGATTGATGTTCGGCCCGTCCGGCGCGAGCGCCACCGTCTCGGCCTGAAGCTCGGTCAGGACGAGCAGCGCGCGCCGAGGATCGGGCTCCGAGAGCGCCTCCTCGATCCGCTCGGCCAGGCGATCGGGCTTTTGTGCCAGCGTGGCAACCCGATCCGCGAGCCGCTTCGTGGTCGGCTGCCAGACCCGGTTCACCGCGAACACGATGCGTGTCACGCGTATCGCGTCGTCGACCATGCGCTCGAGCAGTGCGAGCCGTTCTCCCGGGCGAACGATCGTCAAGAGACCTGCAGCGGCGAACCCTCCCCATGTCAGTGCGGCGTCCTCGATGTGCGCGCTCGCAAGCTCGTCGGGGTAGTGGCGTAGGCGCTCCTGCCACCGCGCGAGCAGTCCCGATGTGCGCAAGGCCACGCCGTGCGCCAGCGCGTCGGCGGTCGTGGAGGGGTCGCCCTCGAAGATTGCGTCGACCGCCGTCTCAGCGTGCGCACGGGACCACCAGACGAGCTCGAGCGGAGCGCCGTCCCGATAGCCCGAAACACGCTTCGTCGGCACCCCCTGCGGGCCCCACGTGCCGCGGTCGGTAAGCCCGGCCGCGGCGGCGAGCGAGAAGCACTCCGCGAGTTCCGGCTCACCGCCCGTGACGATCAGCATCTCGATGTCGGAGACGTCGTCAGCGACGCCGCGCGAGACACTCCCGGTCAGCACAACTTCCTCGACGGTCGCGGGCAGCGTGTCCGCGACGGCTTGCGCGAAGGAGCGGAGCTCGACACTCCTCGCCGTCGCCGTTCGCGCACCCCCGGTACCAGGGGATGCGGGGCTCATGCGTTCCAAAGCACCTCGATGTTCCGATCGAGCCCCGGAAGGGGCAGGCTGCGGGCCTCGGCCTCGACCGCCTCGCGCATCCCGCGCGAGACTCGTCCCCACGGGTCGATCCGCACGGTGTGCTGCGCCCGTCTCCAGGTTCCGCGGACCTCGCCGTCCACGAGCAGCGCGCCCGGCCACACGCGGGGTGTCCAGAGCTGCTGCCGCCGATCCGGCTGCGGGACGAGCAGCTCACGCCCGGCTCCGTGGAGCAGGAAATAGGCGTCGCCGCTCGGCAGCAGGCGCGCGGGCGCGGAGGCCGTCGCCGTGGCGCGCATGGCCTGCTCGTCGTCTGCGAGCAGCAACTCATCGCCGAGCGGCGTTCGGACCGGCAACAGCGATCCTTCGAGCGAGACGAACGCACCGGCCGCCGCGCGGCGCGAGATCCCCGCCCAGCGTGCGAACCCGTCAGGCGTGCTCGGCCCGAAGATGTGGAGGTAGCGTCGGGCGAGCTCGCGACAGGCGTCGGCCGGGTCGATGTCGTCGGCGACGACGGTCCAGACGGTCGGCGCGCGCGCCCCGTCCCAGCGGATGGCGATGGTGCCCGTCGTCGCGCCGTACCGGAGCGCGTTGCCCATGCCGATCAAGCGCATGACCTCGCGGTCTTTCATCCGCCTGCCGTCGAGGCCGGCGTGCAGCAGCTCGGCCATGCGCTCCGCCCGGAGGCGGCCCTTGGCCGTGTCCGGGAACCTCCCGAGCGAGAACAGCGCGAAGTCGCGCTTCGCGACGACGTAGGTCTGGTAGCGAGGCCCCCACAGCTGAGCGAGCGAGGGGTTCTCCCAGGTCGAAGACTCGACCCCTTCGACCCGCGCGTGCAGGGAGAGCAGCGCCGCTCTCGGCATGCTGTCCTGCAAGCCGGCCCAGGCCGCCCGCCGCAACGACTCCTCGTCCTCGGGCATTCGCTCGTCGAGCGCACCGACCCGCCGTCGGAACACCAGAATCTGCTGCCGCGTGAGCCCCAGTCGTGCCTGCACTGACCTCAGAGCGAGCCTACACGGAAGCGACCTCCGCGCAAGGAGCGCCGAGGACGAGCGTGTAGCGTCCGCGGGGTGACGCGGTTCGTCGTCGACTGCGGGACGCTGCTCCGGATTGCCGCCGGCGAGATCGACGTCGCCGACGGACACAAGCTCGTCGCGCCGACACTCGTTCGCTCGCAGGCGCTGTCGGCGCTGTACGAGGCGGCCCGCCGGGGTGAGATCTCGGCCGACGAGGGCATGGAGCGGGTGACGCGGATCAACTCGCTGAAGGTTCGCTTCCTCGGCGACAAGGTGCTCCAGCGCACGGCGTGGAGGGTCGCGGACCAGCTGGGGTGGGAGACGACGTACGACGCCGAGTTCGTAGCGCTGACCCAGCTACAGGGCGACGCCTTCGTCACTTCCGACGCCCAGCTGGCGCGGGCGGTCTCCGGGCTCGTCGAGACGGCGACGATCGACGCGCTGCGCTCCGCCTGAGCGGCGCGCCGGCGTTGCGGGGATCTGAAACTCGCGTGGGCGGGTATCGATGCTCCCACATGCGAATTGCGCGGCTCGTCCCCATGGCGCTTCTCGCACTCGGTGGGGTGGCCTGCGGGTCAGGCAGCCCGGTCCAGGTCAGCGGCGACGGCAGCAGCAACAGCCCTCCGGTGGTGCATGTCTCGGCGCCGAGGTACACCGGCTACCACATGCCCTCGTCTTCGATGGAGCCGACGCTCCATTGCGCCAAGCCGGCTTTCGGCTGCGGCGCCTCTCACCCCGACCGGCTGCTCGTCAAGGCGTTCACGTCCGATCCGGCTCGGGGCGACATCGTCGTCTTCAGGACGCCCAGGCGAGCGCAGGTGAGGTGCGGCGCGAGCGGTACCTTCGTGAAGCGCCTCATCGGCCTGCCGGGAGAGACGGTCAGCGAGCGCAGCGGCATCGTCTTCATCGACGGCCGGAAGCTCGACGAGCCCTACGCCAAAGCCGGACGTCGCGACGACCAGACCGGTAGCTGGCATGTCGCGAGCCGGAAGTACTTCCTGCTGGGCGACAACCGCGCGTCCTCGTGCGACTCGCGCTTCTGGGGCTCGGTCCCGCGGAGCAACCTGATCGGAAAGGTCGTGAAGGTCTTCCGCCAGGGCTGAGCCTCTCTGGAGAATGCGGCATTCGTCGAAGCTGTCTGCGCCGGTCGATTCGCGACGAGCTGAGCTCAGTCCGCTAGTCGACCGGGAGCCAGGCATCGTTCTGCGCGTAGTAGATGACGGCCGCGACCTTGTCGTCCAGCGACGGCGCCTGCCCCGGACGCGAAGCCGCCTAGACCTCGACCGCCTCGCGCGCGATGCTGACCTCCAGCAGGTACGGCAGCGGCGCGGCCTGGTCGGGCTCAGGGGTAACCATGGCCTCAGCCGTCGGTGTCGCTGACTGCGCGTAGATCGTCTCGTCGTCCGCGAACCGATCGAGGCGTGCGATGACGTCGCGCAGCGTCACGGCGAGATTCTGGCGCTAGAGAGCCTCCACGGGCTCGCCTTCACTTGCCGGACTGCAGCTCCCAGGCCGCGATGACCGCGTCCTCTATGAGGTCTGGATTCCCGTTCTCGAGATCGGCGACGACCATCATGTGCTTGGCGAAGCGCCTGGGCACCGAGAACGTCTCGGGGAACGACTGGAGCAGGAAGTCTCGAAGGTCGAAGGACGCTCGGATGACGACGTGGCTGTCGTCGAGCTGGCGGGCGACGAGGCGCCCGCGGTACCGCCAGTCGAGCAGGCCGTTGCGGCGACCCTGGGCGACGCCGTCGAGCTGAGCGGCCAACCGGCTGAGGTCGGCGAGACTCATCGGCTCATGGTCGCATGGCCCCTCCACGTACGCTGACCGGGTGGAGCGCGCGATCGTCGGCTTCCATGTGGACGCAGAGGGCGTGTGGGTCGCCGAGCTCGCCTGCGGCCATCGGCAACACGTCCGCCATCAACCGCCGTTTCGGGGACAACGCCTCGGTACGCGGCTCGAATCTCGGCTCTGCGACCAGAACCTGCACCCGCCGGCACCGTCCAAGGAAGCCGGCGGAGAAGCGGCCTGCTTCGCGCACCTCCTTTGCCCAGACTGCGGCGTCGTCCTCGACGGCAGCCCTCACCGCCGCGGCTGCTCGTCCGCGGTGTGAGCCCTCAGCTGCGAGGCGTGGCGATCCGTAGCCGGTTCCCGTCCGGATCGCTGACGCGTGGGCAGATGCGACGGTGGCCGTGCCGGCGATGAGAGCTACTCCGCCGGGAAGGAGCGCGAACACTCGATTTCGAACCCAGGGCGGCGCGTCCGTTCGGTAGGTGAAGTAGAGGTGCGCGAGCGGCCCGCCCGAACGGCGAACGCGAGCGCGATCAATGCGACGCCGAGCGCCGGCACGAGGATCAGCCACCAATGCATCTCGCCAGCCTTTCCGAGGGCTTGTTCCGGTACGTAACGTCACACACGACCGTGCTCTCGAAACCGCGCGCCGTCGAGGGCAGCGCTATCGTCGAGACGCCGTGAACGAGGGCGAGCAACGAAGCGATCGGCTGTGGTCCTTTCCAGAAGGCATGCTCAGCTCTGACGACAGCGTCAAGGGCTTTCGGGTCGAGGCAGCGGATGGGCATGCAGGCAAGGTCTCGTGGGCGAGCTACGCACCCGGCGAGAGCTACATGGTCGTCAGCCACATCCATCACCTCCACGAGACGCATCACGTCGTCCCCGCCGGGGCCGTCGAGAAAATCAGCATCGACGACCGCACCGTCTGGCTCCGTCTGAGCCGCGATGAGGTCGAGAAGCTACCCGAGCATCACGACCCGCCCGCACCGGTCGAATCGTGGATGGTCGATGCCATAAACCGAGCAACGGGGACGCACAGCCTCGGAGGAGACATGCTCTGACGCGGGCTGAGGGCTACGCGTCCGGCCCAGCCTGCCGTTAGCGCTGCTAGGCCATCCGTTCGATCATCCGGATCAGCTCCTCCGGCCGGTAGCCGTTCTGTCGGGCGAACTGGAGAAGCTCACGTGCGCGCGCGAGGACCGCGCCTTCCTCCGGCGTCCCTGCGACGGTCACACCCCTGCCGCGGCGGAACTCGAGCAGGCGTTCGTCGCGCAGCATGCGGAGTGCTCGCAGCACGGTGTTCGAGTTGACGCCCAGCACCGCCGCCAGGTCACGAGCCGGGGGGAGCCTGTCGCCCGGCCCCGCCTCTCCGTCTGCGATCGCCCGCCGGAGCTCGGCCGCCACCTGCTCGTGCAGTGGAAGCGGCCCGCCGCGATCGATGCCACCGAGCATGGTGATAGCGATCGTAGCACCATCTGCCGAGTGTCTTCGGTGCGCTGCCGAATCGCCTCGGGTGAGAAACTGTGGTTCGTGGCGACACGAGAGGTCGACCGCTACCTCGCGGCGCTGGACGAGCCCAAGCGCAGCACGCTGGAAGCGCTGCGGACGTCGATCTTGGAGGTCGTGCCGGAGGCGGAACAGGGCATCTCCTACGGCATGCCCGCGTTCATGGTCGGCGGCAAGACGGTGGCCGGCTTCGCTGCCTTCAAGAACCACCTGAGCTACCTGCCCCACAGCGGCTCCGTGCTCTCGTCGCTCGGCGATGAGGTCGCCCCATACGAGACGTCGAAGGGGGCCTTGCGGTTCGCCGTCGACAAATCACTTCCCAAGCGTCTGGTGAAGAAGCTCGTCGCCACGCGTATGCGAGAGCTCGGCCTGCCGGACGGCTAGAGCCTCCCCTGGGGCGGCTAGAGGGTGAAGTCCACCGCCGGCATCTCGCTGGGCGGCTCGACTGCTTCGACGAGGAAGCCGAGGGCATCGGCGGTGTCGTAGTAGGCGGCTGCGCCGTCGCCGGCCGCGCCGAATGAGTGAATCCGCGCGATCGCAGGATGTCCGGCCGCCTCCTTCTCCGCGGTGACCGCTGCGACGGAGTCGACGACATACACCGCCAGGGCACAGCGGAAAGCCGCGCGTCAAAGTCGCGGACGGCGCGCTCGAGATCCGGCACGACGAAGGCGATCTGAAACGGCGCGAGTCCTTCCACGATGGAACGATGCGGGAGTCTAGGACGACCTTCACATGAGGGCACGGTTGGCGTCTGTGCCCTTCGTGCAAGACTCGAGGAGTGCGCAAAAACCTGACACCGGACGATCTAGGCGACCTGCTGGAGCTGCCCCTGGTGGCCGTCCTCGCGACCTACCGGCGCGAGGGCACGGTTCTTCTCTCCCCGGTCTGGCACGAGTGGCACGACAACGGGTTCAACGTCGTGACCAGACCTCGTGATGTGAAGGCGGGGCACCTCCGTAGAGATCCGCGCGCGAGCATCGTCGTCTGCGACGATGGCCCTCCCTACCGCGGCGTCGAGCTTCGCACGAGGGCGCGCCTGAGCACGCCGGAAGACCAATCGGTCGTCCGCCGGATAGCCACGCGTTACCTCGGCCGCGAAGCCGGTGAGCAGTACGCCGAGACCGCAGGCGACGACCTGCTCATCCGCCTGGAGCCGGGCGAGCTGCGCGCTTGGGATTTCGCGGACGACTTCGCCTGAGCTACTAGTCCAAGGGGTCGAAAGGCTTCTACTCGACGCGCTGGGCGAAAACCCAGACCTGCCCCTCGGGATCCGTAGCCGTGAACCGTCGGTCTCCGACCGGCGCCGTCTCCAGGTCGGTCACGTCCGCACCGGCGGCGCGGGCACGCTCGTGGAGAGCATCCACGTCATCGACGTAGAAGTGGATCAACACCGGCGGGTACGCGTCGAGCCGCTTCGGGCTCTTGAAGCTCTCGCCGGCTTGGCCGAGCATCACCAAGCCATCCTCTCCCAGCACCAGCTCCGTGTGCATTCGCCCGGCGGCACCCGTCTGTGACAAGCGCTGAACGAAGCCGAACGTCGTGGTCAGGTACTCGACCGCGCCCGACGCGTCCTCATACAGCAGGTATGGACAGACGCGCGTGTAACCCGGTGGCGGGTTCTCCATCTCGCCGGGTATTCCCGCGCTATGGCCTTGATAACCGCTGTCTCGTTGTCGCTACCGAGGCTATGACGCCCGAGCAGACTCGTCGTGCTGCGCTGCGCCCTCGACCGGCGGTATCCAGCTCTCGCGCCGCTTCACCCAGATTTCGGATTGCGGCTTCAGCCCGAAGGGCGCCTCATCCAGGCTGCCAAGCCGAATCTCGATGAGCGTGTCGCCGGGGTCGGCTGTGTCAAGGAGCCGAGACCCACAGCGGGGGCAGAAGCCGCGACCGTCATAGCTTGAGATCTCGCCGCTCATCTCAAACGCCTCGACGGGCCAGTACGCATACACACTGAACGCGCTGCCAGACTCCTTTCTGCAATTCGCGCAGTGGCAACGCCGGACATGCACAGGGTCACCGCGAACGCTGTAGCGGACCGCCCCGCAGAGACATCCGCCCTTGCGTACTCCCGCCTCCACGCGTAGATGGTACGAAACACTGCGGTGGACCATTGTTCCGGAATGACCCCTGACGCAGCCTAGGCAGAGGCCGATGAGTTACGGGTCGCCGAGCGGTCTACCCCCGAACGACATCTACCCGCAACCCGGGAGGGCGCAGCATGAGGCTTCTTCTCACGTCCGCTGGAATCAAGAACACGAGCCTCCACGACACGCTGGTCGAGCTACTGGGCAAACCGATCGCCGACTCCAGCGCCCTCTGTATTCCCACCGCGGGGTACGGGCACCCCGAGGTCAGTCCTGACGGGGCATGGCGGTTCATCAGCGGACGAGAGCCCAGGTGCCCCATGACCGAGCTGGGCTGGAAGTCCTTGGGAGTGCTGGAGCTCACCGCGTTGCCCAGCATCGACGAAGAACGCTGGGTCCCCTGGGTCCGAGAGACAGACGTCCTGCTGGTGAATGGCGGCGACGCCCTGTACCTGTGCCACTGGATGCGGCAGTCCGGGCTGGCGGATCTCTTGCCGTCGCTGCGCGAGACGGTCTGGGTGGGGCTGAGCGCCGGGAGCATGGTGATGACCCCCCGTATCGGGGAGGACTTCGTCCGCTGGCAGCCGCCCACCGGCGGCGACAGCACGCTGGGAATCGTCGATTTCTCGATCTGTCCGCACCTCGTCGACCACGAGGCCCTGCCGGGGAACACCATGGCCGACGCAGAGAGATGGGCGGCCGGTATCCCGGGTCCGGCGTACGCGATCGACGACGAGACCGCCATCAGAGTGGTCGACGGCACCGTCGAAGTCGTCTCCGAGGGGCACTGGGAACGGTTCACCCCCTGATGCTCGCCTGTGCCGGCGTTGCTCCTATGTCAATGAGGGCTCGCTCTTGAGCGTGGTGTAGACGGTCCGGGCCAGCTGGCGCTTGAGACAGCGGAGCGCCTCGCGGCGGCTCTTGCCCTCACCCTGTTTGCGCTCCAGGTAAGCGCGAGCGGGCCCGT
>JBKPAM010000110.1:0-9917 GCA_046726435.1 Actinomycetota bacterium | reverse complement strand
CCGTTGTCCCTGAACTGGACGTGACGCTTTTTGGGGACGTCGCCTCGTAGCTGGTAGGTCGGCACGGCCGACAGAATACTTAGACGGCCGCGCCGGCAGAGCCGGCACAGCCTCTCTGGTCGGCATCGCAAGCGAGCGCCTCAGGCGAAGGCGAGTTCGGCCAGCCGCTCCCCGATCGCGGGGGCGAACTTGAAGCCGTGGCCCGAGCACGGCGAGCCGATCACGATCCGGCCTCGGCGCTCGAGGATGAACGTCTCGTCTGCGGTGGTCGTGTACATGCAGGTGTCGGCCGCCGCGGGCTCCGGGTCGTCGAGCCGGTACGTCGCGTTCGCCCAGGCGGTGATGCGCTCGATCAATTCGGGCTGCGGGTCGCCCGGCACGTTCGGGTCGACCTCTTGCCCCGCATGGTGCGCCCCGACCTTGAGGCCGAACACGGGGTCGTGGAGCGAGTACATCTCGTGTGTGTGCCCGCCCGCCTTGAACGACACGACTGACGGGATCGGCCGGTCACCGTCAAGCCGGAAGTAACAGAGCGTCTCGCGTGTCGTCTTGACCGGCAGCGGCTCGTCGAGCAGCTCATTGACCCAGGAGCCGGCGGTGACCACGACCGCGTCCGCATCGACCTCGTCCGGACGCACTCGCGTGTGCTCGCGGACCTCGAGGTCGCGCGCGAAGGCCCTCAGCGCGTTGTCGGCACGCGCGATTCCCGCCTCCGGCTGCACGACGACGAACGATCCCTCGGGGACGCGGATCGGATAGCGCCGCTCGGCCTCCTCGCGGTCAACGCGCTCCCAGGCGACGCCGCAGCGTTCGAGCGTGTGCGCCGTGCTCTCCTCGAGCGTCCGCACGATCTCGACGAGGCCCGGCAGCTCGAGCACGGTCTCGCCGGTCTCGGCTTCGAGCTCGCGCCAGAGTCCGAGCGACTCCTGGGCCAGGCGCACGTAGTGATCCTCGGCGTAGGCGAGTCGAAAGATCCGCGAGCGCCCGTGGCTCGAGCCGCGCGGGTTACCGATCTCGAACTGCTCGTAGACGACGGGCTCGACCCCGCGGCGGCGGAGTGCCCAACCCGTCGCGAGCCCCATCACGCCCGCACCGATCACCGCGACCTTCATGCGTTCTTACCCACCCGGTTGCGCAGGATGCCGATTCCTTCTACCTCGAGCTCGACCTCGTCTCCGGGCTGAAGCCAGCGTCCATCGCCGCGCTCGAGGATGCTGCCGCTGCCGACCGTCCCCGAGCCGAGCACGTCGCCGGGCAACAGGCGCGTGTTGAGCGCAGCGTGCGCGACGATCGCCTCCCACGAGTGGTACATGTCGCCGAGGTTGCCGCGCGAGCGCTCCTCCCCGTTCACGCGCGCCACCATCTCGAGCCGCAGGTCGCCGAGCTCGTCCGGGGTCACCACGACCGGCCCGAGCGAGGTGGCGAAGTCCTTGCCCTTCGCGGGGCCGAGCCCGATTCGCATCTCCTGGCGCTGGAGGTCGCGCCCAGACCAGTCGTTCATGACCGTGAAGCCGCCGATCGCGCCATCCACGCCGATCACCGCCGCGACCTCGAGCTCGTAGTCGAGCGCCTCCGTGCCCTCCGGGTACGGGATCTCCTCGTCGGGCCCGTAGATCGCATTCGGATTCGAGAAGTAGAAGGTCGGGATCTCGTACCACTCCGGCGGCACCTCGCCGCGTCCCGTCACCGCCCTCGCGTTGCGTACGTGCGCCTCGAACGCGTAAAAGTCGCGCACCGAGGGCGGATGCCTGACCGGCGGGAGCAACTGCACCTCGTCGAGCGCATACTCGGCGTGCTCGCGCGCCTTGCCGCCTCCGGTGAAGTAGGACTCGAGCGTCTGCGCCGCGAGCTGGACCACCCGGTCGCCCTCGATCCGTCCCGGCCAGCCGCGAACCTCGTGCTCGAGCGGCGTGAACATGCAGAGCTTCACGGCTAGGGCTCCCAAGGCACCGCTTGCGGTGCCGGCCTCAGGGCGCGCGGGCTTTGCCCGTGCGTCCGTCTGAAATGACCGGTCGACACAAGGACCTGCATAGCTACGGCTCCGTGTGCACGATCACGTCGCTGATCTCCGGCCGCTCGTTGCGGATCCGCTCCTCGATCTCGCTCGCGCGCGTGTGTGCCTCCGCCAACGGCGTGCCCGGGTCGAGGCCCAGCGTGAGGTAGGCCAGCAGGCCTTCGTCGGTCCGCAGGAACCTCAGTACGCGCGGAGGCCCGCCGACCGCCTCGCGGACGATTCGCTCCACGACGGCACGGTCGGCGGCGGCGTCCTCCTCCACGCTCCGGCCCACCCCGGCCTCCGCGAGCGGCTCGAGGTGCGTCTGCACCGTGTCCACCTCCGGCACGGACTCCACGATGGCGCGCTCGACGTCGGTCGCCACCTCGTGCGCCTCCTCGAGCGGCAGCTCGCCCGGGAGCTTGAGGTGAAGCGAGACCTCGGTCGACGAGCCTACGCGCAGGACGGTCAGGTTGTGGATCTCGCGTACGCGGCGCACTCCCAGCGCTGCGGCGAGGGCACGTTCGCGAAGCGCCGCGTCGTCTGCGCGTGGCTCGACGTGGACGACGACGTCGCTGTCGGGCAGCGCGCGATGCACCGCTGCCTCGACCGCGTCGGCAGCCGCGTGACCCTGGCCCACCGCCGCGCCGGGAGCCACACCGATGACGACGTCGGCGAACTGCCGGCCGGCTGCCTGCCGCATCCGCAGGCGGCGAAGCTCGATGGGAGGGTCGACCGAGGCGATCGCGGCGAGCGCGGCCTCCTGCGCGTCGGGCGGAACCCGGTCCATGAGCACGTCGACGTTCAGCCGCATCAGCCGGCCGGCGGCGAGAAGCACCAGCGCCGCCACGAAGAGGGCGGCCGCGGAGTCGGCCCAGTGGTGGCCCGCTCGCGCGGCGACCAGGCCGAGCAGGACCGCGCCCGAGCCGGCGAAGTCGCTGGCGAAGTGCAACGCGTTCGCCTGCAGCGCGGGGCTCGTGTAGCGCCTCGATGCCCGGAACGAGACCGTGGCGCGGGTGGCATCGACCACCAGGACGACGAAGATCACGGCGATCGCGTACCAGTGCGGGTCGACCTGGCCCTCGGCCAGGCCGAGGAGCCGCCAGAGCGCGCGCCACGCGATCGCCAGGCTCGCGACCACGAGGATCGCCGCCTCGCCCAGCGCCGCGAGGTGCTCCGCCTTCCCGTGCCCGTAGGCGTGGCCGGGGTCGGCCGGCCTGCCCGAGACGCCGACGGCATAGAACGTCAGCAGGGCTGCGATCAGGTCGGTGCCCGAGTGTGCGGCCTCGGACAGCAGGCCGAGGCTGTTGCTCGCGATTCCGGCAAGCAGCTTGACGCTGATCAGCACGCATGCGGCGACGATCGAGACGAGCGCGGTCCTGCGCTGAGGGCTCACGGCCCGAAGAATCGCATGCGCGCTCAACGAGAAGGGCCCGCGCGAGGCGGGCCCTTCCCGGCCAGATAGGGGGTCAGGCCTTAGGTACTGGCGATGTCGCCGAAGAAACGCTCCTTCAGGAATGTCCCTGCGCCATGGCCGCGGTCGACCCAGTGCCGGAAGAGCAGGCCCTGGTCCTTCCGCGCGTGGTAGACGTACTTGAACTTGCAGTCCGCGCTGTTCGTGAGGCACGAGTACGACGCCGTGGGCCCGAAGAAGGCCGCGATGAACGCCGACTGCGTGCACGGGGTCGTGCACGAACCGTCCGGGTTGAAGGTCCCGCCGGTCACGGTGCCCTTGAGGTAGCCCTTGAACGTTCCGAACTTGCCGGCCACGACCGTGCTTCCGTGCTTGCTCGTGTTGGCGGGGCAGTTGCCGGGGCTCGTTCCCGCGAGGGTCTCGAAGAGGCCCTTGTCCTCTTCCCGGATCCTGTAGGAGCCGTCCTTGTTGAGGTGCACCTTCAGCGTCCGAACGATCGTGTCGTTCGCCCAGGCGTTCCCGGCACACCCACCGTCGGTTGTGTGGATGACCGCCCGGAGCTTGTGCGGATGGGGCTGCTTCTTTGGATGGGGTTGGTTCTTTCCCTGATGCCCGTGGTTGGCGGCGGCGGTGGTCGCGAGCGCGAGTACGCCGAGCACGAGCGCGGGCGCGGCAAGCAGTTTCTTCATCTGGTGAGTTTCCTCCTAGGAGATCGGGTGCTACCGCATTAGATCCCGGACCTCACAGCACCTTGCGACCCCCATTCGGGGGATTTACAGCGTGTTTACAGGTTGCCGCGGAGCGCCTGCTCGCGCTCGATCGATTCGAAGAGGGCCTTGAAGTTGCCCTCGCCGAAGGTGGTCGCGCCGTGGCGCTCGATCACCTCGAAGAAGATCGTCGGCCGGTCCTGCGCCGTCTTGGTGAAGATCTGCAGCAGGTAGCCGTCCTCGTCGCGGTCGGCGAGGATCTTCAGCCGCTGCAGGTCGGCGTAGTCCTTGGCGATCTCGCCGACCCGCCCCTCGACCTCCTCGTAGTACGTGTCGGGCGTGTCGAGGAAGATCACGCCGCGCTCCTTCATCGTCTCGACGGTGCGGACGATGTCCTCGCTCTGCATCGCGATGTGCTGCACGCCCGGCCCGTGGTTGAACTCGAGGTACTCCTCGATCTGGCTCTTGCGCTTGCCCTCGGCCGGCTCGTTGATCGGGAACTTGATCTTGCCGCTCCCGTCCGCCATCACCTTCGACATCAAGGCCGAGTACTCGGTCTGGATCTGGTCGTCGCCGAAGTGGACGATGTTCGTCATCCCGAAGACGCGCTCGTAGAACTCGACCCAGTGGTTCATGCGGCCGAGCTCGACGTTTCCGACGACGTGGTCGAGCGCCTTCAGGCCAACGCCCGCCGCCGTGTGCCCGTTCTCGGTCGTCGAGCGGAAGCCCGGCAGGTACGGCCCCGCGTATTCGCGGCGGTTGACGAACGAGTGGACGACGTCGCCGTAGGTCCCGATCGTGGCGAGCTCAACGCGGCCGAAGTCGTCCCCCGCCCAGTGCGGCTCTTCGATCCCGCGCGCGCCGCGCTGGACGGCCTGGCGGTAGGCCTCGGCCGCGCTCGGCACCTGGAGGCCGATCACCTTGGCCGCGTCGCCGTGACGGCACGCGTACTGCGTGACCTCGCTGTCGGCGCGCAGGCCGCTCGTGACGACCAGCCGGATGTCGCCCTGCTCGAGCACGTACGAGGCACGGTCGCGTACTCCCGTCTCCGGCCCCGCGTAGGCCGTGACCGTGAACCCGAAGGCGTGCTCGTAGAAGTACGCGGCCTGTTTCGCGTTGCCGACCCACAGCTCGACGTGATCCCACCCGTCAAGCGGCATGAAGTCGGTCGCGCTCACGTCTCTGATCTTAGAACGTTTGAGGAGAACCAGGCCCTCCGGCTCGGCGGCGCAGACGTACGCGCGGGCAAAGCCCGCACGTCCTGAGGACGGCGTTCGCTAGCGAACGCCTTGTGCCGCCTGAGGAGAAGTCTCGTCTCCGACCTGCGGCCCCTCCTCGAGCTCGTGGCGCAGCGGAACCTCGCGCACCCACAGCAGCGAGATCAGGAACACGAGCCCGCAGAGCACCGCGGCCAGCAGGAACGCCGGGTGCAGCGCGTTCGCCAGCGCGACCCGGCCCGCCGCGGGCAAGCGGTGGATCACCGCACCCTGCGTGTTGACCGACGGCGGCAGACGCTGGTTCACGATCACGCCCATCAGCGTCACGCCGAGGGTGGCACCGATCGAGCGCGAGAACTGCGTCAGCGCCGTCGCCGAGCCCATCTGCGCGCGCGACACCGAGTTCTGCACCGAGAGGACGAAGATCTGCATCATCATCCCGAGCCCGATCCCGGCGATGACCATGTTGCGCGCGGCCTCTGCGTTCGTGGTGCTCACCCCCATTCGCCACAGCAGGAGCTCGCCGATCCCGAGCACGACGGGCCCGATCAGCGTGTTCGGCCGGTAGCGGCCGGTCCGGGAGACGATCTGGCCGGAGAGGAAGCTCGTCGTCACAGCGCCGAGCAAGAGCGGGGTCAGCACGACGCCCGAGGACGTGGCCGAGGTTCCGATCACGCCCTGAACGAACAGCGGCACGAAGCTGATCGTCCCGAACATCGCGGCTCCGACAAGCCCCATGCAGGCGACGCTCGAGGCGACGGTCTGGTTTCGGAGCAGCGCGAAGGGCAGGATCGGCTCACGCGCCAGCAGCTCCACCCACCAGAAGAGCGCGAGCAGCAGGGCCGCCGCCGCGAGCGCGCCCAGGACCTGCCACGAGAGCCACGGGTGGTCCTGCCCGCCCCAGACGAGCCCGAGCAGCAGCGCCGTCGTCCCCAGGGCGAGGACCGCCGCGCCGAGCCAGTCGATCGAGTGCTCCTGCCGGTACGGGCGCTTGGGCATCGTCACGAGGATCACCGCCAGCGCGACCCCGCCGACGGGCAGGTTGACCTAGAAGATCCAGCGCCAGCTCGCGTTGTCGACGATGAACCCACCGATCAGCGGCCCGATGATCGAGGCGGCGGCGAAGACAGAGCCGATGAGCCCCTGGTAGCGGCCGCGGTCGCGGGGCGGCACGATCATCCCGACCATGGCGAGCGTCAGCGGGAAGAGCCCGCCCGCGCCTATGCCCTGGATCGCTCGGAAGACGACGAGCTCGAACATGTTCTGCGCGGCCCCGCAGAGCGCCGAGCCGACGAGGAAGATCGAGATCGCGACGATGAAGAGCGGCTTGCGGCCGTGGGCGTCGCCTAGCTTCCCGTACAGCGGCACCGTGACCGTCGACCCGAGCATGTAGGCGGTGAAGACCCACGAGTACTGGGTGATGCCGCCGAGCTCCGAGACGACCTTCGGCAGGGCGGTGGCGACGATCGTCTGGTCGAGCGCGGCCAGCAGAAGCGCGACCATCAGGCCCGAGTAGATGGCGAGGATGCGGCCGATCGAGTAGCGGTAACCCGGCGGCGTGCGCGCGAGACGCGCGCGCAGCGCGTTCATCGAGCGCGTGAGGGTTGCGCAACGACCGCCGGCTCGGGGCGCGCCGAGAGGGCGATTCCCGCCGCGATCAGAAGCCCGCCGCCCACCTGGAGCGCCGTCATCGACTCGGACAGGATCAGCAGGGCGAAGACCGCGCCGAGGAAGGGCTGCAGGTTCGTGTAGATCGCCGCCCGCGAGGGGCCGACCCGGTGGATCGCGTTGAACCAGAGCAGGTTCGTGACGAAGAGCGGCCCTACGACCGCGAACACGAACGCGAACCAGACGAGAGCCGGCAGCGCCGCGTAGTTCTGGGCCGACAGCTGGGGCGCTCCGGCAACGAGGAGCGGAATCGCTCCGATCGCAAGCGCGTACGTGCTCAGGCGCGCAGCCGTGTAGCGGCGCATGAGCGGCGCGATCGCGACTGAGTACGCAGCCCACGTCACCGCGCCGAGAAGGTCGAGCGCGTACCCTGAGAGGTTGCCGGCGATCCCGCCCTTCGCGCCGGCCGCGACCAGCACCACACCCGTGAAGGACACCGCCGCGGCGAGCCAGAAGCGAGGATGGAGCTGCTCGATTCCCCCAACGCGCGCGAACAGCGCGGTGAGGATCGGCACCGTCCCGAAGATCAGCGCCACGGTCGCGGCGGTGGTCAGCTTCGTCCCGTACACGAAGGCGACCTGGTTGAGCGTGATCCCGACGATCGCCGCGCCGACGATGTATCCGATGTCGCGACGGCGCAGGCTGACGGAGCGCTCACGTGCGTAGGTCACGCCGGCGAACAGCAGCGCGGCGGAGCCGAACCGGATGCCGCCGTAGGCAAGCGGCTTGAAGCCCTGGTTGAGGACGTACTTCGTGACGGTGAAGTTCAGCGACCAGATCGTCACCGTCGCCAGCAACATGAAGTCGGCTGGCTCGGGACGGCGCATTGGTTTGAAGCTACCCAGTAGGCTTCTCTCCATGCCGCAGCGCGAGCCGACCAGGGACGACGTCGACAGGCTCGTCGGGCCGGCGACACCGCATTTCGCGTACCAGCTTCGCGCCCGCGTGCACGAGCTCGTGCTCGACCTTCCGGAGGACCACGAGGTGCGGCGGTACGCCGAAGAGAAGATGGACCTGCTCGACCGCCTCGGCCACGCCTCGTCGAGGGCGCAGGAGGGGCCGAGCGTGCGACGCGAGGCGCCTGGCTGGGACGAGATCCCGAGCTCCGCGCCCGCCGACGCGCCGCTGCCGCCACGGCGCGCGTGAAACGCGCCCTCGGGCTCCTGGCGTGCCGCCGGCGGCGCGGGGCCGGAGGGGACAGTGTGGTCAACACGGACCCGGAGAGCACCGCGCCGCCGGCGGTGCGAGGCGACCGCGGAGGCCGGCTCCGCCGGCCGGGAGCGGTCGTCGGCCAGGGGCGCGAGGGATGAGCTTCGAGGGAGCGTCGGTTTTGGTGACCGGTGGCTCGCGCGGGATCGGCAAGGCGATCGCGCTCCGGTTCGCCGAGCGCGGTGCCGCGCGCGTGGCGATCGGGTACCTGCGGAACGACCGCGCGGCCGAGGAGACCGCGGACGACCTGCGGACGGCCGGCGCAGAGCCGGTGCTGCTGCGCGGCAACGTGGCGTCGGAGCGCGTGGCCGCGGAGGCGGCGGAGCTCGGACCGTTCGACGCGATGGTCCACAACGCAGCGACGGGCGTGATCAGGCCCGCGCTGGAGACGGAGGACAAGCATTGGGACTGGACGCTCTCGGCGAACGCCCGCGCCGTGCTGACGCTTGCGCGGGCCTGCGCCCCCGGGATGCGGGAGGGATCCTCGATCGTCGGAATCTCGAGCCTCGGCTCGATCCGGGTGCTCGAGAACTACACGCTGGTCGGGGTCTCCAAGGCCGCGCTCGAGGCAGTCGTCAGGTACCTCGCAGTGGAGCTCGCCCCGCGCGGGATCCGCGTGAACGCGGTGTCGGCGGGCGTCGTGGAGACGGGGGCGCTCGCGTACTTCCCGAACCGCGACCAGATGATCTCCGACGGGCTCGCCCGCACGCCGGCCGGTCGGCTCGTCGAGCCGGAGGACGTCGCCGACGCCGTCTGCTTCCTCTGCTCGCCGGAGGCCGAGATGGTGCGCGGCCAGACGCTGGTCGTCGACGGTGGCTTCTCGCTGATTGCGTGATGGAGCCCACGGACACGAATCTCCGAGCCTGGGAGGAAGCGCACAAGCGGATTCGGCGCTCGTCGGCGCGCGGGAGCCGGACGCTGCCCAGGCCGGTGCGGGAGCGCCTACCCGACATCGCCGGCCGGCACGTGCTGCACCTGGCCTGCGGGGCCGGCCGCGAGACGGCGGCGCTGATGAGCCTCGGCGCGCTGGTCACGGGCGTCGATTCCTCCGAGAAGACGGTCGTCGCGGCCCGGAAACGGCTTCCCGATGCCGCCCTGGTGACGGCTTCGCCGGAGGCCATCCCGGTCGAGCTGCGCCGCGGGCGCTTCGACGTCGTCTACTCGTCGTGGGGCGCACTCGCGGAGATCGGCGACCTCGACGCCTGGTCAGCCGGAATCGCGGCGGCGCTCAAGCGGGGCGGGATCCTGTTCCTGTACGACGAGCACCCCGTGGCGGCGTGTCTCGACCAGATGCTGCGGTGGCACGAGAGCTACTTCGACGCCTGGCCGCTCGGGCGCCTCATCCACGCCCTCGGCGGAGCCGGCCTCGCGCTCGAGCGGCTCGAGGAGCTGCTCGACCCGAACCGATGGGGCCGCCGCGAGACTCGCGTGCCCGGCGACCTGATCGTCGTCGCCCGTAAACCCTGAGCGACAAGTACCAGTTTGTTACTTAGCTGAGCCTCGAGCCGTTGCCGCCCGGGAGCAGGCGGCCGACGGTGTCGGCGGCGATGTAGCCGGCGATCTTGGGATTCTCCTGCAGCCGGCGGAGCGAGTACTCGTACCAGTCGCGGCCGAAGGGCGTGTAGATCCGGAGCCGGTGGCCGCCGCGGACGAGCTCGTCACCCATCGAGGGCCGCACGCCGAGGAGCATCTGGAACTCGTACTCCTCG
>JBKPAM010000109.1:0-7950 GCA_046726435.1 Actinomycetota bacterium | reverse complement strand
CGGCGACGAGGACGAGCTGCGGTGGCGGCTCGAGTGCCTGGCGCGACGGCGCTGGTTCCGGCGACAGGGCGCACTGGTTCAAGCGCTGATTCAGCCGACCGGCCGCGATCTCCGCGTTCTCGTGGCGGCGGGCCGCGTCGTTGGAGCGGTGGAGCGCGTTGCGGCGCCGGGCGAGTGGCGCACGAACGTTTCTCTGGGCGCCGATCGGCGCCGCGTCGATCCCCCGCCGGCCGTGAGCGCGATCGCGTTGCGGGCCGCGGCAGCGATCGGCATCGATCTCGCCGGCGTCGACATCGCCAGCGACTCGGCCGGTCGCTCCTACGTGCTCGAGATTAACGGCGCGGTCGACTTCACGGAGACGTACGGGGACGGCGTCTTCGCCGCCGCAAGCACTACCCTGCTCGAGCGCGCAATCATCCAAGCCGGCGAACTGCTCTGACGCCCGGATTGGCGGCGCGCCAATGAGCAGGCGTTGATAGTCCTCGCTACCGAGGATGTGAAGCGAGACATGGGGTTGGTCGCGGCCAGCCTGTCGGGCCCGGACGGGCCGCAGAAGAAGGCGCCGGCCTTCATCAGCCGTTCGGTGCCGGTACCGTCGTCCATGTTGGCGACGGCCGCCCGCTGACAACGAGACCGTCGTGCTCGACCTGACATAAGAGGCGAAGCGCCCGTCTGATCGATCAGCGATCCCCAGCGAGCGTTCAACAACGACTTGCTCGACGAGAGGAGGTGGCCTCGTCCGGCATAGGGAAGCGTCGTCGAGAGGGCGATGCTCGGGGCCGTCGAGGAAGCGTGTCGCGGTTCCGCGAGAAAGCGACAGCCCCCCTTCAAACCGAGCAGGGCGAGAGGCTCTTGCCGTGGATGGCTCCTCGCGAACGACTCTCAGCGGGGCGTGGCGGCCTTCGAGCGTGCTGACCCGCGAACAGCGACGCGGTCGATGGCGGCGCTTCGACGCCGGCGCTGCCTGGCCAGGATTCTGGCCCGCGGGCTTAACGCACCATCAACGCACCGGCCCATGAGACCGCCGCGGACCCGCAGAGCGCAAGCAGCGGAAGCGTGGCAGTCGCTGCGATCGGCCGGACGGATCGCCGACCGTTGCCAGCAGTTTTGGCTTGTCCATGCGGTTTCTTGCCCGAAAACCGCCTTCGCCTCCCGCCTGTGGAGACCGCCTGGCGCGCGACGGGCATTTCGAAGTCGGTGTTCGAGCTCCGATGCCGGGACGAGGTGCTCGACGCCGACGGCGCGGTGATCGGGATGCTCGAGAAGCACTCCAGCCGGCCGCTTCAGCCGCAGCCACTGGCAGGTGCGCGACGCCGCTCTGGGTCCGAGGTGCTCGAGGCCCGCGAGGTGAGCTGGTGGAGATTAAGCGAGCCTCGGGCTAGGCTCGGGACGGTGGAGGCGAAGCGGATCGACTCGGTTCAGATACAGACCGGCAACCGGCTCGTCGAGATCCCCTGGCGCACGTCCCAGGAGCTGCGCGGCCGCCTGCTCGCGAGCGGTCTCGACTCGCTTGAAGACGAGTTCGCGGCCAAGGGCACGAGCGCGCCGGTCGTCGTCGATGCGAGCGACAAGGAGCCGCTGCTCGCCGTCGTGACCGCCTGGATCGAGGCGGTTGGAGAGGAGCGGGCCGTCGCGCGGGGCGGTCTCCTTGGTCTGAGAGAGGCGCTTCGGGCCGACCTTGAGAATCCCACCGCCGGACCTGGCCGGGGTGAATTAGGGGCTTGGCTCCTCGTCCAGGCGTGGCAGCGCCGCCGTACCGGCGGTAGGACTTCGCCTTCTAGCTGGCGTGAGCCCGTTGGGTCTTGCTCACTCCCTGGCCTGGGAGCCCTCTTCGCCGGCATCGAGGAGCTCGAGGAGGCGAGCGGTGAGATCCCGCTCTTCGCTCAGGCGCTCGGCCACGCCGTGCGACGAAGGCTATGCCCCCGTTGTGGCAGTACTTCTCGCGATGAGCACAGATAGGCAGACGACCCCATCTGCGCACCCAAAGCCATCGGTCCCTCCGCCGCAAGGCCATTTCCCCTGCAAAACAGCAACTTCTAGGGGTGCCGCGATGGGAGCCATGGGCGCCGATCATGGACCCCAGCTGCCGGCGGTTGCGTCCGTGCGGGAGCTGGGAGCGAAGGCCATGCCCCGTTGTGGCAGTACTTCGCGGAAACACGTAGAAAAAAATAGGCAGACGAGGCCATCGCTGCCCCGAAGGGCACGGCCCGGGCCGCAACTTTTTACCTGCAAGTCGGCCGTTTTCGGGGATCCACGAAGGGGACCCATGATTGACGTTCATGGACTTCTCGGGTCGCCGGGCAATCGTGGCGATCTGGGCAGCTGGGGGGTCGAAGGCTATGCGCCGTTCTGCGAGTACCTCGCGCGCGTATCAGGAGGCGACGAGTCCGTTCGGGCCCCAAAGGAGGCGTGGATCGCACCCTCCCGCCAGAGACCGCGCGGTCTCTGGAGCCTCTCTGCTCCGCCTGAGAGCGATGCGGGCGCTTGACGTTTCTGTGGATCGCGCTGACAATGCGCCGCCGCAGTTCACCATCACCGGGGGAGGGTCTATGAAGACTCGCATTGCTCTTGCCGTCGCCGCGATCGCTGCGATCGCCGCTGTCTCGGCGCCGGCCGCGTTCGCCAACCACTCTTGGGGTAAGTACCACTGGGCGCGCACCGCCAGCGACGGCTCGTTCACGCTCGATCTGGCGCGAAACACCACCTCGCCGTGGACGACGATGTTGACGGACGCGTCGAGCGACTGGAACGCATCGACTGGTCCGTCCACCGTTCTCCACACGAACGTCGTGACGGGTGACGACAGCGATCGGAAGGCGTGCCCGCCGGTCCTGGGTCGCGTCGAGGTCTGTAATGCCGACTACGGCGACACCGGCTGGCTCGGCCTTGCACAGATCTGGATCTACCGCGGCGGCAGCCACATCGCGCAGGGAGTCACCGAGCTGAACGACTACTACTTCAGCGGCGCTGGCAAGTCGTACCAGTACAACAACTCAGCCCAGCAGCAGCACGTGGTCTGCCAGGAGGTCGGGCATACGTTCGGCCTCGACCACCAGGACGAGTCCGGTATCTCGCTAGACACCTGCATGGACTACTACCACAACACGAGCAGCATCGACACGCGGTCGACGACGCCGAACGCAGGCGACTTCGGAGAGCTGAGCTGCATCTACGACCCGGCCTTCAAGCGTCGGCTCGTCTCGAGCCTCGTGAGCACCACCTATGCCAACTACACGCACACCTGCCGGGGGACGGGTCACCTCGACTCGTTCGACTCCGCCGGCGCGGCCGCGGCGTTCTCTCCGTCCGCATCGCCGATGCGCACGTCCAAGTTCGTGGCGCGGCTTGCCGACGGGGCGCGGCTGGTGACCTTCGTCACCTGGGCTGGTTTCTGACCATCCGAATCACTCGAATCCTGAGGAAGGGTGGCTCATAGCCGCCCTCCTCGCTTTGCACCGGCCGATGGGCTCGGCTAATGCGAAAGCATCCGCCCGACGGCATCCATTAGCTCGTCAGCGCGGTCGTCGGTGCGGTCGGGATCCTGAAGGCAACGGCGCACGTGAGCGTCTACCAGCCCCAGCGCGATCTTGTCGAGCGCGGCGCGCACCGCGTTGATCTGGGTCACCACGTCGATGCAGTAACGCTCGTCCTCAACCATGCGCGAGATGCCGCGTACCTGGCCCTCCACTCGTGCGAGCCGCTTGAGCAGGTCGTCCTTTGACGCCGAGTAACCGCGCATCAGTGCGAGTGATAGGCGTGAGCGACGGCGTGGCCTTTGCCACGCGCGATCAACCAGCGGTTGAGCGGCAGCGCGAACGCGAAGGCGATGATCAGGCTAACGCCGAGGCTCCACCAGAACAGCGCGTCGCCGAGTTCGGCATCGATCGCTCCGGGGACGATGAGGATGAACGCGTTATCGACGATCTCCATCACCGTGATCGATGCCGTGTCGGACGCGAACGCCAGGGGGAGCGCGCGGCGGAAAGGGACGCCCGCACGCAGGACCGGGCCGAGCGTCAGCGAGTAGCCGAAGAAGAACGCTAGGGCGATCGCCAGTGTGATCGATGCGAAGTTGCCCCAGCCCCACCAGGTGGCGAGGATCATCCCGAGCACCTCGCCGATGGCGCAGCCGGTCAGACAGTGCAGCGTTGCGCTCACGGCCGACCGCGTCAGCGCGTCCGGGCGGTGGCTTCTGTGGTCTTGGGTCGCGGCGTGGTCGACCAAACCCTCTCCTGAGACATATACCCCTATAGGGTATCTGTGATATTGAGCAGCCGCCGTCGAGCGACGGTGTGCGTCAAGGTCGCGAGAACCGGGAGCCGTGCGGACCCAACGGATCGATCAGTGGAGCTCGCGCCGGTAAGGCGTCGGTCGGGGTGAGAGTGTGTTTCGCGAAAGTCCGGCCTTCTCGACGTGGTGGTCCTTGACCTCGTCGGCTGCATCAGGCCGATGGCGACGAGGTCGAGCGGGCTGATGAAGCCGTCGCTGATTCGGAAGCCCAAAGCCACCAGCGCGGGCGATCGCGTCGCGCAGCGGACCGCCCAATGGTGCTCGACGAGCAGCAGGCGGCCGCGATGTCGTTCGGGCTCTCGTCGAGGACGTCCCACTCCTCGGCATCGCGGAACGGATGAGCGCCCTCGGCCGCGGCGTACTCTGCGCCGGCCGCGGCGCCGGGTCTCTATGCCCTCTTCGCCGTCGATGCCGAGGCCGATCCGGGCACCGATCTTCGTGCCGGGCTCGATCGCCTCGACAGGGTAATGCTGATTCCTGTGGCCACACAGCCACCCAGCGCGGACTACCGCTGAAGCAGGAAGGCGACGAGACTGCTGATCTGATGCATTGAGAGCTGGCTGCGGTAGGTGGTGGGCATGACGCCCTCCTGGTAGCCAGGCGCGATGGTCGCGTTCGGGTCGAGAATCGATTCCCGAACGAAGGCCGTGCTCTTTCCTTTCAGGGCCGTGTCCAGGTTCGGGCCGACCGTCGCCTTCGTGCCGGCGGCGGCGAAGGTGTGGCAGGCACCGCAGCCGGCGGACAGGAAGACTGCTTTGCCTGCTGCCGTACCCATCTGCATGTTCGACATCCCGCTCATCCCCGGGTGTGCCGCACCTTTCTTTGCGCCCTTGCCGCTGTGCAGGAAGGCGATCAAGTCAGCCATCTCGCCCTGCGTGAAGGTCGGCACAGGGATCTGCTCCTCGCGGAAGTGCGGCAACATCGCCGGCAGGTGATCCCAGATCTGGCCCGACATGTCGGCGATCTCCCGCGCCGACATGTGCCCGCGCATGTAGTCGAGCGCCGGCGCGTCCTCCCCCCCGCGGCCCGCGTAGGAGTGGCAGTCGGCGCAGCGTTTCGACTGCCACAGCCGTGCGCCGCGGGCGGGATCACCGATCTGCGCGATCGCCAGGTTCGCGCCACCCATGTGCCCCGTGGGAGCCGCCATCGTCATCTGCCTGGCGACAGTGACCGTCTTCGTCTTTGAGGCCGTCTGGTCGCCCACGGCCCATCCGATCGCCGCTGCGATCGCAACCAGCATCACGGCGATGGCGATCAAAAGACCAACCAGAGTCCCCGGTCTCTTCACGGCAACGTGACGATACTCCGACCTTGAGACCGGCTACAACCCGGCGGTTGGACCCGCGATGTTCTGACCGAGGCTATGGGGCCGTCGCGTAGCGCGCGCCTCTCGCAGGCGGCGCCTCTCCTACGAGATCAGTACTCCTCCGCAGAAAGGCTGCGGGCATCCCTGATGCTGCGCAAGGGCTCCGCCGTTACATGCTCTCGAGAGGAAGTAACCGTTGTCAGGCCGACCAATCACAACCAATCCGCGTGACTATGCGGTCGCCTGGAGGACCGACGACGGACCGACCTGCAGCGGAAGGCTCGAGCTCGGCGAGGACGAACTCGTCCTGCACGGCTCGGGCGCACCGGAAAGGCTCCGGATTGCATTCAACGAGCTCGCGTCCGTCGAGATCGGGCGCGGAGCCGACGAGCGGGTCAACGGCGAGAGGTCGCTCGTCCTCGAGCGGGGCTCGTGCGAACGCCTGCTCGTCGCCGCGCTGGGAGGCGTCGGCCTTCTAGGCGAGCTCAACGAGCTCCTCGCGCGGCTGCGCGCCGAACACGTGGCGCGAGCGCGCGTGGCCGTCGTCGTTCCCATTAAGCGCGGCAAAGCCGAGCTGGCTCGCGAGCTCGTCGAGGAGGGGCCGCCGTTCGAGCTGGAAGACGTCGGTCTCGAGCGACACCACGTCTTCGTCGGTGAGCGTGAGGTGATCTTCCTCTTCGAAGGCGAGCAAGCAGCCGCGGCCGCAGACGCGCTCGAACGCAGCCCCGGCGTGCTGAAGGCTGCCATGCGCTGGCGCGGGATTCTTGCCGGAAGGCCGCGGCTCGCCGAGGAACGATTCGGCTGGACGCGGACCTGAGGCTCCAACTCGTAGGGGTGCGAAGAGCGCGTCCTCCTACCGCCGCGTTCCGAGCTCAGAAGCTTTAGAGACCTCCGGCCGGGACGACCTCATCGTCCACCAGGCGCGGTCCTCCTGTGAAATCCGTAGTTCTCCCTGACACCGAATCGGCGTCTCAACGGACGAGGCGCGGCCCCTCGACGTGTCTGATAAGCGAAATCGACACGCCACCTTTCGGAGGTACAAGCATGCGCAAACTCATCCTCACCGGAATCGCAGGGCTGATGCTCATCGCAGGCCTGACGTTCGCGGCATCCGCGGCAGCCGCACCGACCGCCGCAGCCAAGGCGACGAAGCTCGTCGTGGCGATGCGCGACCCAGGCTGCCACTGGTTCTACCTCGGCGGCGGGCCGAATCACCGCAAGTACGCCAAGACGGTCACTCGAACCGGGCCCGTGAGGCTGGTCAACCTCGACGAGGCCGCACTGATCATCAAGGGCCCGGGCGGCACGAGGCGCGAGAAGGTCGGCGCGGCGCTGACGCTCAAGGCGAAGGGCATCTACAAGATCACGATGGTCAAGCAGGCACCTGACGACAACCACCTGAAGCTGACAATCAAGTAGCACGCCAAGAGCGTGTCGATGCGAGAAGGGCCCCGCTTCGGCGGGCCCTCTCGTCATCCGGTTTCAGCCACTCGCGCCGATGGCGGCCCCCAAAGGGCATGGACCCCGGCACCGTAGGCTATTTATCCTGCAAACCGCAGGTTTCTGGGGGTGCCGCAGTGGGGGCCATGATGGTGATCATGGACCCCGGCAGCTGGGCGGTCGTGAGCGCCTGGGCGGAGTCGTGGGGTAGGGCCATGCCCCCGTTGTGGCAGTACTTCTCGAGCCACTCGAGAAAAGGCACTCAAGTCCATTTGCGCACCCAAAGGCGTCGGCCCCCGTACGTAGCTCATTTCTCCTGCAAAGCGCCACCTTCTAGGGTGCCGAAGTGGGGGGCCATGGGTGCGCATCATGGACCCCGCAGCTGCCGGCCGGCCGTCTACGCGGCCGAGCTCGCGGCGAAGGTGATGCCCCCGTCGTGGCAGTACTTGCTGTGGCCAGTGAAGAAATCAGAAGGACGGGGGGTTGCGCTTTTGCTGGAGTAGTCGCGGAGCCCGATGATGGGGCCTGCGCCCACTCCGGGACGGTTTTTTTTCGCCTCGTTTGCTTCAGCCATCTCGCTTTCCTTTCGTCATGCAGGACGGCGAGGCCTCGCATCCTGCGTCCGATAGTCGGCGCATGATGGACTCGTGGTCGAGACGGGGCTGGCGAAGGCACAAGAGGCAGAAGAGCCGGACGTGCCCGTCCCGCAGACATACCTCCTCATGGCGACAGCCATCGCCGGAGGCCTCATCGGTGTGGCGATCGTCCTCGTGTGGGAGCCCGACTGGAGCGGTCCTCAGAAGAGCCTTGCAGACTCCGGTCCGTTCGTGCTCTGGGTCGCGTTAACAGTGGCGCAGGCGATGCTCTGGGCCGCCGCCCTTCCGTCGCTCGTCGTGACCCTGCTCCGTCACTGG
>JBKPAM010000108.1:0-17537 GCA_046726435.1 Actinomycetota bacterium | reverse complement strand
GACGAGCTGCGGCCAGCCGACCTCCTCGCTCCAGTCCGGATACTCGAGTCGCCAGAGCCAGAGGCCCCGCGCGACGTCGCGCAGCTCAGACGCCACCGGCCTCGAGGCGCCCGAGCAGCACCGTCCAGGGCTCGACGCTCGCGAGGCGGAGCATGTCCTCGCCCCAGGGGTCCTCGGCGAAGCGCCGCTCGACCTCCTGTTCGTCCAGGGCCCGGACGATGTGAAGGACGCGCTGCTCTTCGCCGAGCGGCCCGCCGAGCACGATGAACCCTTCGTCCGCGAGGCCGTCCATGAACGCGGCGTGCGCGTTCCAGCCGTCGTGGTCGCGCATCGAGCGGGTGCGATCCCGGGCGGGGCCGTACTCGCGGATCACGGCGAAGAGCCGATGAGTTTCTGGCACGCTCGTGGTCGAAGCGTACGTCGTTACAACGAAAGGGGAGACATGGGTCAGCCGGTCGTTCACTTCGAGGTCGTCGGCAAGGACGGGGAGAAACTCCGCGGCTACTACGCGGAGCTCTTCGACTGGAACGTCGACGCGGACAACCCGATGGACTACGGGATGGTCGCGCGCGAGGACAACAAGGCGGCCGACGGAACTCTTGGCATCGGCGGCGGTGTGGGGCAGGGGCCCGAGGGCTACGACGGCCACGTCACCTTCTACGTCGCGGTGCCCGACGTCGAGGCGGCGCTGCAGAAGGCCGAGAGTCTCGGCGGCACGCGCGTGATGGGCCCCGAGAAGATCATGGACATGGTCGAGCTCGGCCAGTTCAAGGACCCCGAGGGCAACCTGATCGGCGTCGTCAAAGACGAGTCGTAAGCCCGCGCCCGCGTGGGCGCAAACTGTCCGAAGCGGACATGGCCCAGGGACAGTCCCTAGGACATGTCCGTTCCGGCCAGGTAGGCGGCGCTCGTTCCGCCTGACGAAGCCAGACGCGAGCCTGCCGGGCCGTGGCCCAGGGACTGTCCCTCGGACATGGCCCAAACGTACGCGTTTGGCGACCGGCGGTCGGCGGTATGGACGGCTTCGTGGGCATCTTCCGCTTCCTCGCACGGGTCACGATCGGCCTCCTGTTCGCCGGCCATGGGGCTCAGAAGCTCTTCGGCTGGTTCGGCGGCGGCGGCCCGAGCGGAACCGCGGAAGGGTTCGACCAAATGGGCCTCCGACCGGGCCGGCGCCACGCGCTCGCCGCCGGAGCAGCGGAGACGGGCGGCGGCCTGCTGTTCGCGCTCGGGGCGGCGACGCCGGCAGCCGCGGCGGCGCTTTGCTCCGTGATGGTCACGGCGATCAAGACGGTCCACTGGGAGAAGGGCATCTGGACGATGCGCGGCGGTTACGAGTACAACCTCGTCCTGATCGCCGCCGCGATCGGCCTCACCGAAAACGGCCCGGGCCCGTGGTCTGTCGACGGCGTGCTCGGCCGGCCCCGCTGGGGTACGCGCTGGGCGGCTGTGGCACTCGTCGCCGGAGTGGCCGGCTCGGCCGCCGCGCTCTCGGCGGCTACGCAGGACGAGCGGGAAGCCGGGGCCGACCAGCCGGAGCCGCAGGCCGAGCAAGTCCCTGCTATGACCTGACGCGCGTCTCGGCGAGCGGGAGCGTGAACGCGACCCGGGCGCCGCCGCCACGGCGGTTCTCGGCCCAGATCGTGCCGCCGTGCGCGTGGACGAGTCCTTGAGCGATCGCGAGACCAAGGCCGGCGCCACCGCCCGAGCGGGCCCGCGACTCGTCGGGCCGCCAGAAGCGCTCGAACATTCGCTGCGCGGTTCCCGGAGCCAGGCCGGCGCCGCTGTCCTCCACCGCGACGACCACGTGGTCGGTGTCGCCCTCGACCACTACCGAGACCGCTCCGTCCGGCGGCGTGTGCCGTACCGCGTTCGCCAACAGGTTGAGCAGGACGCGCTGCACCTTGTCCGGCGCGATCCGCACCGCCGGGCTTGCAGGGTCGAGCCGCGACTCGAGCCGCACTCCGCGTGCCCGCGCGTCCGCCTCGAGCGCCCCCAGGCAGGACGCGACGAGGCGGTCGAGCGGCTCCTCGCGCAGGTCGAGGGCCAGCCCGCCCGCGTCGATCCTCGCCAGCTCGAAGAGATCGTCGACGAGCGACGCGAGCAGCTGCGTCTGCGCGCGGATCAAGGGCAGGTACTCCGCAGGGTCGGCAAGCCCGTCCTCGAGCGCCTCGACCATCGCGGCAAGCGACGCGAGCGGGGTGCGCAGGTCGTGGCCCGCAGCGACCACCAGCTCCCGCCTCGCGTCGAAGAGGTGCTCGATGTTCGCGGCCATCTCGTTGAACGAGGCGCTCAGCTCGTGCAGCTCGCGCGGCCCCGATTCCGAGGCGCGCGCGCCCAGGTCGCCCGCGGCCAGTTGCTTCGAGGTCGTCCGTAGCCGGTCGAGCGGCCGCAGGATGTGCCGCCCCAGGAGCAGCGCCCCGCCGAGCGCGAACACCGTCGAGACGACTGCCACCGCGAGGATCTGGCCGTCCTCGTGCATCCCGAACATCACGAGCCCCGACCCGAGCACGACGCCGAACGGCAGGCAGACGATTAGCAGGGCCAGCGCGCCGAGCTGAAGCTGCAAGGTCGGCAGCAACCTGACGATCGCCACGGAAGCGACGACGGCCGCCAGGACCGCCAGCGCCAGCACGAGAGCGACCTCGCTCATTCCCGCAGCCGGTAGCCCACGCCCCAGACCGTCTCGAGCAGCTGCGGGTGCGAGGGATCCTCCTCGAGCTTCTCCCGCAGGCGCCGCACGTGGACGGTGACCGTCCCGGTGTCGAGCGCGGCCGAGTACCCCCAGACGCGATGCATCAGCTGGTCGCGCGAGAAGACCCGGTTCGCGTTCGAGGCCAGGAACCAGAGCAGCTCGAACTCCCGGGCGGTGAGCGCGAGCAGCCGACCCTCTCGCCGCGCCTCGTGCTTCGCCGCGTCCAGCTCGAGCGTCCCGACGGAGATCCGCTCGCGCGGCGGACGCCCGGCCCGCGCTCGCCGCAGGACGGTCTTGACCCGCGTGGCCAGCTCGCGGGGCGAGAAGGGCTTCGTCACGTAGTCGTCTGCCCCGAGCTCGAGCCCGACGATCCGGTCGGCCTCGTCGACGCGTGCGGTCAGCAGGATCACCGGCAGCTCCGAGCTGGCCCTGATCCAGCGGCAGAGCTCGAGCCCGTCCGTCGAGCCGGGGAGCATGACGTCGAGCAGGACGAGGCTCGGGGCCTCCCGCTCGATGAGCCTCCGCGCACCGTCGCCGTCCTCCGCGGCGAGCACCCGATGGCCGTCACGCTCGAGGTAGCGGGTGACGACGTCCCTGACGAGCGGCTCGTCGTCGACTACCAGGACGGTGGTCATCTCGAAAGTGTGGTCCTCCTGGCGGGCGCCTGCGTTACGAGTTCCTTAACTCTCCCACCGCGTGTATCCCGCGAAACGCTTGAACATGCGCACCGGCCCGCACGGCGCCACCGCGAGTTCGGGAAATCGTAAGCGCGCCGGCGGCCTCCCGCTCCTAGCGTGGCCCCCTGTCCAACGAGGAGGGAAACATGTCTCATCGTTCAGCTCTCGCGGCGCTTCTTGCCGCACTCGCCCTGGCTCTCGTCGGGGCCCAGGCCTCGCGGGCCGACCCGGGCCACGGCCGCCACGGCCAGGGGGCCGTCTTCGTGCAGACGAACGAGCCCGATGGCAACAAGATCGCCGTCTACGACCGCGCCGGCGACGGGCGGCTCACACGCGTCGTCACGTATCCGACCGGCGGCCTCGGCGGCATTGCGTCACCCGGGACCGAGTCCGATCACCTCGCCTCGCAGGGATCGCTCGGCTTCGACCGCGGCCACCGCCTGCTGATCGCCGTCAACGCCGGCAGCGACACGATCTCCGCCTTCCGTGTGCTCGGTGACCGGCTCAGCCTGATCGAGGTACTGCCGTCGGGCGGTCAGTTCCCAGCGAGCATCGCCGTCCACGACGACCTCGCCTACGTGCTCAACTCGGGCGGTAGCGGCGTCGTCCAGGGGTTCCGCGTCGACCGACACGGGCTCGCTCCGATTCCGGGCTCGGCGCGGTCGCTGGGCCTCGCGAACACGGATCCGCCCGACTTCCTGACCTCGCCCGGCCAGGTCGGCTTCACACCCGACGGCTCGAATCTGCTCGTCGCCACCAAGGCGAGCACGAGCTCGATCGACGTCTTCGCGGTCCACCCTGACGGGCTCCTCTCGGCGAGCCCGGTCGTCAACCCGTCCGCGACGCCGGTCCCGTTCGCCTTCACGTTCGACCCGGCCGCCCGGCTGGTGTCCGGCGAGGCCGGGACGAGCTCCGTCACCACGTACGCGATCCAGCCCGGAGGCACGCTTACCGATCCCAAGTCGCAGAGCGACGGCCAGGCCGCCCTCTGCTGGATCCTGCGGGTCGGCGGCTTCTACTACGTCTCAAACACCGGCAGCAACACGATCAGCTCGTTCCAGGTCGACTCGACCGGCCAGCCTTCACTGGTGAACGCGGTCGCGGCCGCCACGAACCCGGGGCCGATCGATCTCGCCTCGAGCGGCGACTCGCTCTATGTCGAGACCGGGACGAACGGCACCGTCGACGAGTTCCGCATCTCGGCCGACGGCTCGCTCGACCGGATCGGAGTCGTGGACGATCTTCCGCCCGGCATCGAGGGCATCGCGGCCGGTTAGTCCACTCAGCAGCGAGGCCCGCCCCGCGCGGGCCTCGCTGCACTCGGCGCTAAGCCCGCGTCGCCTCGCCGACCGCGCTGCTCGAGTGCTTGATCAGGTCGCGGTACCAGTAGAAGCTCGACTTCGGTATCCGATCGAGGGTCGGGTAGTCGACGTAGACCAGCCCGAACCGCTTCGAGTAGCCATGCGCCCACTCGAAGTTGTCGAGCAGCGACCAGACGAAGTAGCCGGCGACGGGCACATCTGCTGCACGCGCCCGGCCGATCACGCCGACGTGCTCCTGCAGGTAGGCGAGCCGCTCGGGGTCGCGTACGGCGCCGTCGTGACCCCTGACGTCGCCGAAGGCCGCCCCGTTCTCGGTCACGTAGATGGCCCGCGGCCCGTACTCGTCCTTGAGCCGCACGAGCAGGTCGAAGAGGCCCTCCGGCGAGACCTCCCAGCCCATGTCGGTGTAGACCGACTCCGGCTGGTGCACGATCCGGGTGGCTCCCGACTCGTTCCTGGCCACGACCTCCCGCCGGTAGTAGTTGACGCCCAGGAAGTCGATCGGGCCGCTGATCAGCTCGAGGTCGCCGTCGAGGACGGCAGGCGCGTTGGCGCCGAAGTGCTCGAGTAGGTCAGACGGGTACTCGCCGCGGAAGACTGGATCGAGGAACCAGCGGTTGTGGAACCCGTCGAGGTGCCGCGCCGCGTCGAGGTCGCGCTCGTCGCCCGAGGCGGGCTCGACCGGGAACACGTCCAGGGTGATGCCGACCTGCGCCTTCGGCACGTCGCGCCGGAGCACCTCGACCGCCCGGCCATGCGAGAGCAGAAGGTGGTGAGCCGCGGCGAGCGCATCGCGTTCGCTCGTCCGACCCGGGGCGTGAATGCCCCAGCCGTAGCCAACCCAGGCGTTGACCCGCGGCTCGTTGTGGGTGATCCAGTGGTCGACGCGGTCACCCAGCTTCGCGGCGACGACCTCGACGTACTCGAGGAACGCGTCCACGGTCGCGCGCTCGGGCCAGCCGCCGCGGTCCTCGAGCGCCTGCGGCAGGTCCCAGTGGTAGAGCGTCACGAACGGCGTGATCCCGGCGGAGAGGAGCTCGTCGACGAGCCTGTCGTAGAAGTCGAGGCCGGCCTGGTTCACCGACCCGGCTCCCTGGGGGAAGATCCGCGGCCACGAGACCGAGAAGCGGAATGCCTTCAGGCCGAGCTCCCGCATCAGCGCGACGTCCTCGCGGTAGCGGTTGTAGAAGTCGCAGGCGATCGCCCCGCTCTCGCCGTTCCTCACCTTTCCGTCGGTGGCACAGAAGCGGTCCCAGACGCTCTCGCCGCGCCCGTCCTGCGCCGCGGCTCCCTCGATCTGGTACGCGGCGGTCGCCGCTCCCCAGGCGAAATCGGCGGGAAAGTGGTTGTTGGTGGATCGGACGCTCACGGGGCTTCTCCTTCTGAACCGGTCAAGTGTAGGATCATAACCCGCTCGTCAACGGTAGGTTGCAGACGAGCGAAACGGCAACCGGGAGGAAGGCTTGGCCAAGCAGGCGGCACGGCGGGTGACGATCAGCGACATTGCGCGGCGCGCCGGGGTCTCGAAGGGCGCCGTCTCGTACGCGTTGAACGGGCAGCCGGGAGTGTCGGAAGGCACCCGGGAGCGGATCGTCGAGATCGCCGAGGAGCTCGGCTGGTACCCCAACCGCGCCGCCCGGGCCCTCTCCGCCGCGCGGGCCGACGCCTGCGGCTTCGTCCTCGCACGACCGGCGAAGATCCTCGCCCTCGAGCCGTTCTTCATGGAGTTCCTCGCTGGGGTCGAGTCGGAGCTCGCGTCGCGCTCGATCGGCCTCACGCTCCAGCTCGCGGGCGACGTCCAGGAGGAGATCTCCGTCTACCGCCGCTGGTGGGGCGAGCGCCGTGTGGACGGCGTGCTGATGGTCGACCTTCGGGTCGACGACCCCCGGGTCGCGGAGCTCGAGCGGCTCGGCCTGCCGGCGGTCGTCGTCGGTGGCCCATTGGAAAACCGCGGTATTCCAGCGGTTTGGCACGACGAGGCATCCGTGGTCGCCGAGGCGGTTCGCTACCTCGGCGCGCTCGGGCACAAGCGGATCGCGCATGTGACCGGGGTCAAGGGCTTCGTCCACACCGCGCAACGCGTCGAAGGATTCCAGGCCGCGGTGCGCGAGCTCGGGATCGCCGGCGAGACGATCGCCACCGACTACACGCCCGAGCCCGGTGCACGGGCAACCCGGAGGCTGCTCTCGGCGCTCGAGCCTCCGACCGCGATCATGTACGACAGCGACCTGCTCGCCGTGACCGGCCTCGGCGTCGCCCAGCAGATGGGCTTCTCGGTCCCCGACGAGCTCTCGATCGTGGGCTGGGACGACTCGCTGATCAGCCAGGTCGTCCATCCGCCGCTCACCGCGGTCACGCGCGACATCGAGGCCTACGGCGTCGTCGCCGCGCGCCACCTGATGGCCGTGATCGAAGGGGAGCGGGGCGACGACATCGAGACGCCGCGGGGCGAGCTGACGATCCGCGGCAGCACCGCCCGACCGCGCTAGCGGCTCGACTCCGGTCGTCCAAATGTGTCCGTCCGGTTGACACTGAACCGGATCAGTGATGGACTTGGTGATCCAGGATGCGACGAAGCACCGGATCCGGAGGCGGGCGGACAGGAAGGCCGAGCACAGCGGCTCCCTGGGTCGGGGCCAACTTCTGGTCCCGAAGCGGCGGCCCCCGCATGTGGAAGCGCTATGACCCCGCTCTCGTCCGCGAGGAGCTCGGGGTTCTCGCCGAGCACGGATGCAACGTCACCCGCTCGTTCTGCTACTGGCCGGACTTCGTGCCCGAGCCGGAGACGCTCGACGAGCAGGTCCTGGAACGGTTTAGCGACTTCCTCGACGCACACCTCGAGGACGGGCTCGGCACGATCCCGACGTTCATCGTCGGCCACATGTCCGGCGAGAACTGGGACCCGGCCTGGAGGCAGGGGCGCGACCTCTACCGCGACGTTTGGCTCGTCTCCCAGCAGGCCTGGTTCGCGGCCGAGCTCGCGAGGCGCTTCGGCCGGCATCCCGCCGTCGTCGGCTGGCTGATCTCGAACGAGATGCCGCTCTACGGAGGCCCGGGCACGAGCGAGGAGATCTCGGCCTGGGCACGGATCATGGTGCAGGCCGTCCGCTCGGCGGGGGCCGACCAGCCCATCTCGCTCGGCGACGGCGCGTGGGGGATCGAGGTCTCGGGCAGCGACAACGGCTACTCGCTCCGTGCGCTCGCACCGCTCGTCGACTTCGTCGGCCCGCACGCCTACCCGATGGAGGACGACGAGGTCCGGCAACTCCTCACGCCTGCCTTCGTCTGCGAGCTGGCCGGCGGGTTCGACCGCCCGGTCGTGCTCGAGGAGTTCGGCGTCAGCTCCGACTTCGCCTCGGACGAGCACGCGGCCGACTACTACCGCCAGGTGCTCTACACCTCGCTGCTCGCAGGCGCGCGCGGCTGGATCGCGTGGAACAACAGCGACTACGACGACCTCCGCCACAAGGACCCGTACCGCCACCACCCGTTCGAGATGCACTTCGGCCTCACGGACCGCGAGGGCCGCCCGAAGCCGCAGCTCCGAGAGCTTGCCCGGTTCGCCTCGTTCCTGGACGAGCTTTCGGAGCGCAGCTGGGAGCGCGTTGCGGGCGACGCCGCGCTCGTCGTGCCGGAGCACTTCGAGTGCGAGCTGCCGTTCACGGACGCGGCCTACCGCCGCGACATCCGGGACAACCTGCTCCAGGCCTACATCGCCGCTCGCGAGGCCGATCTCCCGGTCGGGCTGCTGCGTGAGCGCGACGGCCTCCCCGGCACTGCCAGGCTCTACCTCGCTCCCTGCGCCAAGCTGCTGACCGCGCCGGGCCTCGACCGCCTGCACGAGCTGGCGCACGCGGGGGCGACCGTCTACGTCTCCTACTTCGCAGGCAGCACGGCGAACCAACGAGGGCCGTGGCTCCCTAGGCTCGACGAGCTCTTCGGGGTGCGCCACCGTCTCCGCTACGGGCTCGTCGACCCGATCGCCGAGGACGAGGTCGTCTTCGAGCTCGTCGAGGACCTTGGCGATCTGCCCGCCGGCGCCCGGATCCCCTTCCCGGTCGCAGGCAGCGCAAGCGCCCGTTCGTACCTGCCGGTCGACCCCGCTCGAGCCCAGATCGTCGCGGTCGACCGGCACGGGCGCCCGGCGCTGCTCCGGCACGCGGTCGGCGGCGGCGAGCTCGTGCTCTGCACGTATCCGGTCGAGCACTTCGCAGCACGGGCTCCGCGGGCGAACCCCGAGAGCACGTGGCGGCTCTACTCGGCGCTCGCCGAGGAGGCGGGGGTCTCGAGGCCCGTGCGCGTGGACGACCCGCGGGTGCTGGTCGGCCGGGTGCGAAGCGCCAACTCGGAGACGGTTCTCTTCGTCAACTGCTCTGGCGAGGGGCTAAAGGTCGAGCCGATCCTCGAGGAGGAGGTCGAGCTGGGCCTGGAAGCCGAGCCGTTGATTCTCGAACCGTTCGGCGTCGCCGCGATTCCGCGTCGAGGAGCGGCGTTCGCTCGCGTCACGCAATCGGTGCTCGTCAAGGCCCGGGCGGTCGCCGCGGGCGGCGAAGGGAGGGATGCGCGGGTCTGACGAAGGTGTGGCTGGGGGTTGGGCGACCGGGAGCGAGGGCGTGTCGCACCGCCTCCTCGGCAGTCGGAGCAAACGTCAAGGAGGTAACTCGAAGATGCGTATTCCCAAGAGACGATCGGCCGCCGCGCTCGGCGCCATCGGGGCGCTAGCTGCGATTGCTGCCATCGTCTTCATGAGCGCCGGCGGGGCAACCGGGGCGGGCTCCCACGTAGGAGCCGCAACAGCACTACCGCGCTCGCAGACCTTCTACATGAGCGGAAGCCAGTGGTCTCCGAACAACGACCTCAACCCGGCGAAGAACTGGGACTACATCACCGGCCTCGTCGGGTTCGCGTACGAGACCCCATTCCGCTACGACCCGCTCAAGGACAAGTTCATCCCGTGGCTGGCCAGCAGCGGCAGGTGGTCGTCGCGGACGACGTACGTGATGACGGTCCGGAAGGGCGTCAAGTGGAGTGACGGCAAGCCGTTGACGGCGAAGGACTTCGCCTTCACCTTCAACACGCTGAGAGCCTCCACGCACCCGCAGCATGCGTTCTGGCGGGACACCGCGCTGAAGGGCATGCGGGTGAAGGGCAACAAGGTGACCTTCAGGTTCGGCGCGAAGCCCGGGTACCAGCAGTTCGACTTCTACCGCTTCAACGTCGCGATTGTCCCGCAGCACATCTTCAAGCGCTACAGCAAGACCCAGATCGCGACCGGCAACCTGAAGAAGCCGATCGTCGGCACGGGGCCGTACGTCTACAAGTCGGGGATCGGCGCACAGTCGGAGACGGTCGTCTGGCAGAAGAACCCGAAGTGGTGGGCGATCAAGGCGCTCGGCCTCAAGGTCGCGCCGAAGTACGTCGTCGACATCAAGAACGGCACGAACGCGGCGGCGCTCGCGAACTTCGTCGCCGGCAACATCGACCTGTTCAACAACTTCGCGCCGAAGTCGGCGATCAGGGGCAAGGTCAAGACCTACTACGGCAAGGCGCCGTACCACCTCGGCGCGAACACGACCTGGCTGTTCCCGAACACGACCAAGAAGCCGCTCGGCGACCGCCAGTTCCGGAAGGCGCTGGCCTACTCGATCAACATGGGCCAGATCATCAGCAAGTCGTACCAGGGCCTCGTCGAGAAGGCGAGCCCGACGGGTCTGCTGCCGATCTGGAAGAAGTGGGTCAACAAGTCGATCGTCAAGAAGTACGGCTTCTCCTACAACAAGGCGAAGGCGAAGTCGACTCTGGCCAAGGCCGGATACCGCGATCGCAACGGCGACGGCTACGTCGAGAACAAGGACGGGTCGAAGATCGACCTCCAGATCGTCTGCCCGAACGGGTGGTCGGACTGGATGACCGCGATCCAGGTCATCTCCCAGAGCGCAAAGGCGGTCGGCATCAAGGTCACGCCGAGCTACCCCGACTACAACACGCTCGTCGACGATCGCGGCCACGCGCGCTTCGACCTGTTGCTGGGCAACGACCGGCAGTACAGCAACACGCCGTGGACGTACTACCAGTACATCTACCAGCTGCCGATTCTGTCCAACCAGACAACGACCAACTACGAGCGGTACCTGAACAAGAACGCCTGGAACATGACCAAGGGCCTCGACAAGATCCCGTCCACGAACAGGGCGGCGTACAAGGCTCAGATGTCAGGGCTCGAGAAGGCGTTCCTGCAGGATCTGCCCGCGATTCCGCTGTGGTACAACGGCATGTGGGCCATGTTCAACACGAAGCACTGGAAGAACTGGCCCTCGAGCTCGGGACGGCAGTACACGCCGAGCAGCTGGCGGAACTACTGGCAGATGACGAGCATCGACATGCTCACGCACATCAAGCCGGCGTAGAAGCGAGCGTCTGGTGATCTCCGAACACCCCTCCCGGCTGGAGCCCGGGAGGGGTGTTCGCTCATTTGAAAGAACTCGTCTCGAAATGAAGCCTTCTGCCCCCGAGCCGCGCTGGACGCCGCGAGGCGGCGTCCTCGGAAGCGCCCGTAGCCTCCGGCTACGCGCGCTCCACTGCGTCCTTGCCTCGCACCGCCCAGCGCACCTCGGAGGCGAAGCGTCATTCCGAAACGAGTTCTAAGCGAGGGGACGTTGTGGGTCGGTACCTAGCGCGGAAGATCCTGATCTACGCCGCCACCTTCTTCGTCGCGGTGACGATCGACTGGGCGATCCCGCGCTTCATGCCGGGCGACCCGGTCCAGGGGCTCCTCTCCCGGATGCAGGCCCAGCCCGGGTCGCAGGAGGCGCTGACCAGCTACTACACGAAGGCCTTCGGCTTCGACGTCCCCATCTGGAAGCAGTACCTCAACTTCTGGGCCGCGCTCTTCCACGGCGACCTCGGCGTCAGCATCGCGAACTTCCCGACGCCGGTCTGGGAGCTGATCCGGGGCGCACTGCCGTACACGCTCGCCCTGCTCGTGCCGGCGATCCTGCTCAGCTTCTGGGCCGGGAACAAGGTCGGGGCCCTGGCCGCCCGCCGGAAGACGCTCGACAACACCGTCCTGCCCGCCTCGTACGTGCTGACCGCGACCCCGCAGATGTGGCTCGGGATCGTGCTCGCCTGGCTCTTCGCGACGACCTGGGCGATCTTCCCGGTGTCGGGCGCGTACGACCTCTCGCTCCAGCCGGCGTGGTCGATCGAGTTCGCCAAGAGCTTCCTCCACCACTGGGTGCTGCCGTTCTCCGCGCTCTTCCTAGTGGCCTTCGGCGGCTGGGCGATCGGGATGCGGAACATGATCATCTACGAGCTCGAGGCCGACTACTCGAACTACCTCGCGGCCCTCGGTGCACCGACGAAGCTCGTCCGCCGGTACGCGTACCGGAACGCGCTCCTGCCACAGATCACCGGGCTTGCGCTCGCGCTCGGTGCCGTCGTCGCGGGGGCGATCGTCGTCGAGATCGTCTTTTCCTACCCCGGCCTCGGGACGCTGACCCTGAACGCGATCCAGAACCGCGACTACTTCCTGATCCAGGGGATCTTCCTCTTCCTGATCGTCGGCGTCCTGCTTGCGAACCTGATCATCGACATCGCCTACGTCTTCATCGACCCGCGGACGCGCATCGGCATGCAGGGCGGCGCCTGATGGCGGTTGACCCTCGCGAGGTCGTCGCCGCCGGCGAGCCGGCCGCCGCGCTCGAGGCGCCGATCGCGCCGACCGGCGCGCCGTCGGTCATGCACGCGCCCGGCCGGCGTGCGGAGTTCCTGCACTTCGCGCTCCGGAACTGGAAGTTCGGGCTCGGACTCGGCTGCGTGCTGTTCTTCCTCGCCCTCGCGCTCTTCGGGCCCCACCTGACGGACCACAAACCGCTCGAGTTCACCGGCCCGACCGACGCCCACCCGTCCTCCGACTACTGGTTCGGGACGACCTCCTTCGGCCAGGACGTCTTCGCGCAGTTCGTCTACGGGCTGCGGGCCGCGTTCCTGGTCGGCGCGCTGGGCGGCGGGATCGCGTGGGTGCTCGGCGCTTCGGTCGGCTTCGTCAGCGGCTACCGGGGCGGCTGGCTCGACGACCTCCTGAACATGCTGACGAACATCGTGCTCGTGATCCCGACGCTGGCGATCCTGATCATCGTCGCGGCCTACATCAACGTCCACAGCTACGCGGTCGAGGCGGTGCTGATCGGGCTCACCTCGTGGCCGTGGGCGGCGCGCGCGGTGCGGGCGCAGACGTTCTCGCTCAAGACGCGCGAGTTCGTGGACGTCGCCCGACTGACCGGGCGGAGCCCGCGGCAGATCATCGCCACCGAGGTCGCGCCGAACATGAGCTCGTACCTGCTGATGATGTTCATCCTCCTGTTCGGCGGCGCGATCCTGATCGGCGCGTCGCTCGACTTCCTCGGGCTAGGCCCCTCCGAGTCGATCTCGCTCGGGCTGATGATGAACAACGCCTTCCTCAACAGCGCGCTGCTGCTCGGGGACTGGTGGTGGTTCGTCCCGCCGGGGGTCGGGATCATCGGCATCGTCGGCGGGCTCTACGTGATGAACGTGGGGCTCGACGAGATCTTCAACCCGAGGCTGCGCGAGAAATGAGCCTCAGGGTCGATGGACTGCGCGTCTACTACCGTTCGCTTCGCGGCGACGTGAAGGCGGTGGACGGCGCGACGTTCGAGATCGCCGACGGCGAGATCATGGGACTGGCGGGGGAGTCCGGTTGCGGCAAGTCGACCCTCGGCAAGAGCCTCATCCGCATGGACGCGCGCATGCGCTACGTCGAAGGCGAGGTCGACCTCGACGGCAAGCAACTGCCGATCTGGGACGACGCGAAGATGAACCCCTTCAGGTTCAAGGAGGTCTCGCTCATCCCGCAGTACGCGCTGAGCGCCCTGAACCCGACGCGGCAGATCGGACGGATGGCGCAGGAGCTGATCGCCTCGCGGCGCATTCCCATCGACACCGTCCTGCCGGAGTTCAAGCGCCGCCTCAAGCTCGTCGGGCTCGACGAGGACGTGCTCGACCGCTTCCCGATCGAGCTCTCGGGAGGGATGAAGCAGCGCGTGGTGATGGTGCTGTCGTCGATCCTCGATCCCTCGCTGCTGATCGCCGACGAGGTGACGTCGGCCCTGGACGTCTCGTCGCAGCGGGCCGTCGCCGAGCTGCTCGTCGAGTTCCGCGACCGCGGCTTCGTCAAGAGCATGATCGTGATCACGCACGACCTCTCGATCCTCGCCCAGATCGCCGACAGCATCCTCGTCATGTACGCGGGCAAGCCGGCCGAGAAGGCCTCCACCGCGGCCGTGGTCGACGCGCCGCGGCATCCGTACACGAAGCTCCTGATCGGCTCGTTGCCGGAGGTGGGGGTGACCTACGAGGAGCGGCGGCTGACGGGGATCAAGGGCAAGCCTCCGTCACTCCTCGATCCCCCGACCGGCTGCCGCTTCAGGGCCCGCTGCCCGCTTGCCTTCGACAAGTGCGCGGAGGAACCGCCCTTCGCCGAGCTGGAGACCGACCACTCGGCCGCGTGCTGGGCGGCCTGACGACGATGCTGGCGCTCGAGCGTGTCGACAAGGTCTACTCGACGGGCAGCTTCGGGAGCGGCCGGCTGCGCGCGGTGCGCGACGTCTCGTTCGAGGTCGGCCCGGGCGAGGTCGTCTCGCTGATCGGCGAGAGCGGCAGCGGCAAGTCGACGATCGGCAAGCTGATCCTCCGGCTCCTGCGACTCAGCTCCGGATCGATCGCGTTCGACGGTGTCGACATCGCCGGCGTGAAGCAGCGGGGGCTGAAGCGCTACTACGCCGAGGTGCAGGGCGTCTTCCAGGACCCCTTCAGCTCCTACAACCCGATCTTCAAGGCCGACCGTGTCTACACGATGCTGCGCTCCGAGTACTTCTCCGGGCTGAGCGGCTCGGAGTGGCGGCAGAAGCTCGAGCGGTCGCTCGAGGCGGTCGGGCTGAACCCGGATGACGTCTTGGGAAAGTACCCGCACCAGCTGAGCGGCGGCCAGCTCCAGCGGATGCTCATTGCACGGGCGCTGCTGCTCGACATCCGCCTGCTCGTGGCCGACGAGATCATCAGCATGCTCGACGCCTCGACGCGGATCGACGTCCTCAACCTGCTCGGCGAGCTGAAGGGGAAAGGGCTCGGGGTGCTGTTCATCACGCACGACCTCTCCCTCGGCCACTACATCAGCGACAAGACGATCATCCTCCGCCGTGGCGCCGTGGTCGAGCGCGGGGCGACCGCGAAGGTGTTCGGAAATCCGGTTCACCCGTACACGAGGATGCTGCTCGCGTCCGTTCCGCAGCTCCACAAGAAGTGGGCCGAGGTCGAGCGCGAGCTCGGCGCAGGCGCGACGGTCAGCTCGGGGAACGGCTCGGTTCGGGTCGACGAGGAGCCGGGGCCGCTCGTCCAGGTCGACGACGACCACTTCGCCGTGATGGCCAACGGCTCCGAGCGGGCCTGATCCGCAGCTGGCCCGCCGGCGCGAGCACCAGCAGGAACGGCGCGAGCGCGGCCAGCGCGACGATCGGCGCGATCGACGTGTCACGCCGCTGATAGCCGACCTGCGCCACCGGGCCGGTACCCAGCGTCTGCTGGATCCGGGCGACCACCCGGCCGAAGGCGGTCTCCGGGTAGGCCGGCCAGCCCGAGGCGCGGAGGTCCGCCAGCTCGTGCTGCTGGGTCGCGCGGTAGCTGTCGCCCGGGATTCGCTCGCCCGGCCGCCAGAAGCGGACGACGATCGGCGTGACGTGAGCCTGGCGGAGGGTGCGCAGCACACCCACCGCGTCGAAGGGCCGCGTCTCCGCATCCGTGAGGACGACCACGAGCCGCTTGCTCGCCGAGGGCGCGAAGAAGCGGCGCACCGCCACCTCGCTCAGCTTGTCGAAGCTCGTCACCCAGCGGTCGGTGTCGAGTGCCGGAGGAGGCCGCTGGACGCCGTAGGACTGGTCGAGCACCGCCTGGTAGGCGCGGTCGTCGACGGTCGGGAACAGGTACGGCAGGACGCGGTTGCTCAGCGAGCCCACGCCGGCGGCGAGCTCCGGGAGCTCGGCGTGCAGGCGCCGGGCGAACGCGGCCGCCCTCCGGTAGCGCGGCCGCCCGCCTGGGCCGGGCGCTGCGAGCATCGAGCGCGAGCTGTCGAGCACGACCAGCAGCTGGGCGTCGGTGCGCGCGAGGCGCTCGTGCTGCCGGCGGATGGAAGGCTGAGCGATCGCGAGGCCGAGCAGCGCGAAGGCGCACGCGAGCGCGAGGGGCCGCGCGAGCCGGGCTCGAAGTGGTGACCGCGGCAGGCCGAGCTCGGAACGGAGCCTCTCGGCCGCCCTTGCCCGGGCCAGTGACACTATGACCGGCACGAGCCCGACGAGCGCGACCGCGGCGGCTTCGGGATGGGAGAACGTGACGGACATCAGTAGCCGCGACCGGTCGAGTAGATGCCGGCGCTGTGCTCCTCGACTCGCCTTCGAGTGCTCGCGTTTCGCCGCTGCTGCCGGGCCTGCCTCGCGTTCGGCCGCTGCCCGGCCGGCCTCCCCTCGCTGTGCGACCGGCGCGCGATCGCGTCCCGCTTGAGGAGCAGCTCGAGGTCGTACTTCGCGGCTTCGTTGCGGTCGTCGATCCTCGCCGCGGCCCGAAACTCCGCGGCCGCCTCCTCGAGCAGGCGCGCGCCCCCGAGCTGACGGACGAGGTCGAAGCTCACCGTCCCGTTCCCGGCCGGGAGCGCGAACACCGCGCCGACCATCACGTGCGCCTGCGCCCGCTCGTCCGCGTTGCGGAGCCTCCGCGCCAGCTGCGCGAGCCGGACCGGCGCCATCGAGGCCGCTCCGACGGCCGGTGCCGCGGCCGCGCGGCGGTAGGCCCGCACGACCTCGGAGAAGCGCTCCGCCCGATCCGCGGCCAGGAGGCTCGCCGCCGCACGCTCGGCCGGCGAGCGGTCCTCCTCGGCCGGAGCGGTGCCTACAGCCGTGACCTCCGTCGGCGTCGCGAGCACCGCCCGGCCGAGCAACGCAAGCGGGATCGAGAGCGCGAGCGCCGCGACGCCCAGAACGGCGACGAGGAGCTGCCGCCTCACGGCTGCGTCCTCCAGCTCAGCGGGTGGAGCACGAGCTCGCTAGCGGCGGCGGCGAGGCCGAGCGCGACGAGCACGACAGCCGCGACGATCAGGCCGGAGTCGGACGTCGAGGAGCGGCTCGGGTCGACCGTCCGGCTCGCGGCACGCTCGACGAACGACGCGTTCGGGAACTCGGGCGCGGGCCCGGAGCCGGCGCGCTTGCGGTGGACGGCGACGACCTTCAGGTCGATGCCCTCCCGCTGGTACTGGGTCACCGCCGTCTCCAGCCGCTCGAGGTCCGGTGCTGCGTCGACGAGGTCGCTGACGAGCACCACGTGTGGATCGCCCCCGCCGCGGCGGAGCATCGTCCGCGCCAGCACGAGGCCGCTCGAGATCACCGTGCCGCTGCTGAACGACGGCGTCCACGGGTAGTTCCTGGGGCGGTCGTGCGCGAAGAGGTCGAGCCACCCCTTCAGGCCGTCGACCGGCGTCGACGGTGGGAGCGCCTCGTAGGCCGTGTCGGAGAAGACGACGAGGCCGAGGTGCCTGCTCGGATCGCGGGTAAGCCCGAGCAGGACGCGGGCGATCGCCTTCGAGGCGGGGCGCGTGCTGCCGGAGAGGTCGACCACGACCACCGCGTCGGAGCCCGGCTGCAGGATCGGCTTCTCGGAGCTCTGCGCGCGCGCCTGGACGACGAACGCGAGCAGCAACGCGACGACGGCGCCCGAAAGGCCTGCCCAGAGGAGCCAGGTTCGCCGGCTTGCGTCGTCGAAGGAGCCGGCGTCTGCGATCGGCAG
>JBKPAM010000107.1:0-15839 GCA_046726435.1 Actinomycetota bacterium | reverse complement strand
GGCCGCCGCGAGCGAGCCCGCCCGCATTGGAGACACCGGGCTTGAGCGTCGAGACAGGCAGGCTCGCGCCGGACGCGGTGCGGACGATGTTCGACCGCATCTCGCCGGTCTACGACGCCATGAACCGGACGATGACGATGGGCCTCGACCAGCGCTGGCGCCGCGCGACGGTCGCCGCGGTGGTGCGCCCAGGCGATCACGTGCTCGACACCTGCTGCGGGACCGGCGACCTGGCGCTTGCGGCGCTCGAGGCCGGTGGGCGCGTGACGGGGCTCGACTTCTCGGAGCGGATGCTCGAGCGAGCCCGCGCGAAGTCCGCCGAGGTCGATTGGGTTCGGGGCGATGCTCTTGCCTTGCCTTTTGAGGACGGCTCGTTCGACGCTGCCACGGTGGGCTTCGGCGTGCGCAACCTCGACGACCTCGAGCGCGGGCTCGTGGAGATGCGGCGTGTGTTGCGGGTCGGCGGCCGGGTCGCGATCCTCGAGATCACGCGGCCGCGCGGCGTGCTCGCGCCGTTCTACCGGCTCTGGTTCGACGGGCTCGTGCCCCTGCTCGGCAAGCTGCTTCCGGGCGGGTCGGCTTACACGTACCTTCCCGCGAGCGTGCGCCGCTTTCCGGGGCCCGAGGAACTGGCGGGGCTGTTGCGCGACGCGGGCTTCGAGGACGTCCGCTGGCGCGCCTTCGCGGGCGGGATCGTCGCCTTGCACATCGGGGCGGCTGCATGAGCCTGGCGACAATTCGGGAGACTCCGGGGCTCGACGCATACCTCGAGGACCTCGAGGTGCTGCTCGCGGAGTCGGTCGAGGCCTACCCGGGGCTCGTGGCAGAGGTCGGCGGCCAGGCGCTCGCCGCGGGCGGCAAGCGGCTGCGCCCCCTGCTCGTCTTCCTCGCCGCGCGGCCGGGCAGCGCGCCGCTCCCCGCCGGTGCAGCGGTCGAGCTCATCCACATGGCGACGCTCGTGCACGACGACCTGATCGACCGCGCCAGCTTCCGGCGCGGCCGAGCCTCGGCGTGGGCGAGCCACGGCGACGGGGCTGCGCGCGCCGCCGGCGATTACCTGTTCGCGCGCGCGTTCGCCGAGCTTGCCGCGACGGGAGACCACCGGGCCGTTCGCTGTCTCGCTGGAGCGACGCTGGCCCTCGCGCGCGGGGAAGCGCTGCAGCGGGTGCAAACCCACGATCCGGAGACGAGCGTCGAGAGCTACCTCGAGCGTTGCGCCCTCAAGACGGGGAAGCTGTTCGAGGCCGCGTGCCTGCTCGGTGGCGAGGGCGATGAGGGGCTCGGCGCATTCGGCCTCGCGCTCGGGATCGCCTTCCAGATCGCCGACGACATCCTCGACTGCTCGGGCGAGACGATCGAGACCGGCAAGATCGCCGGCACCGACCTCCGCGAGGGAACTCCGACGCTGCCGCTGATCCTGGCCGCCCGGAAGGACCCGTGCGTGCGTGCCGCGCTGGCGGGCGGGCCGCTCGACGGAGCTCTGATCCGCGTCGCCGAGACCGGCGCGCTCGAGGGCGCCCGCGAGGTCGCGCTCGAGTACGCCCGCCGAGCGCGAGCCTGCCTCGACGGGCACGTGCGGCGGGACGACCTGGAAGCCCTCACCGACGCCGTCGTGGACCGGGAGGCCTAGGAGGTGATCCGGCTCGGCCGCATCTCCTACGTCAACATGGCGCCGGTCTTCTACCGCCTCGACGCAGAGGTCGAGGAAGTGCAGGGTGTCCCGACGGAGCTCAACCGGCGGCTGCTCGACGGAGAGCTCGACCTGGCGCCGATCTCGTCGATCGAGTACGCACGCCACGCCGACCGCCTGCGGGTGCTGCCGCGCCTCTGCGTCTCCTCCGAGGGCGCGGTCGACTCGATCCAGCTCGTCGCGCGCCGGCCGCTCGAGCAGGTGCGCACAGTCGCGGTTACACCCGAGAGCGCGACCTCCGTCGTGCTGACGAAGGTGCTTCTGCCCGAGGCCGAGCACGTCCCGCTGGGCGAGGAGGCCGACGCCAAGCTGCTGATCGGCGATGCTGCGCTGAAGAGCGCCTTCGAGGACCCGACACCTCATCACGACCTCGGCCGCCTGTGGCTCGAGCGAACCGGCCTGCCGATGGTGTTTGCGGTGTGGGCCTGCCCCGATCCCGGCCCGCCGGGGCTTCTGGAGCTCGAGGCCGCTCTCGTCGAATCGGTCCGGACCGCGCGCGCCGAGCCCGAGCGGCTCGCCTACGAGTCGAGCGATCGGTACGGCTATCCCGCGGGCTTCCTCGCGCGGTACTTCGAGAAGCTGCGCTACCGCTTCGGCCCGCGTGAGCGTGCGGGCCTGCTCACGTTCCTCGAGCTCGCCCGCGACGCCGGCGAGCTGGAAGAGGTCCCAGAGCTCCGCTTCGTCGCGCGCGCCGAAGCCGCCGTCTGACTCCACCGGCTCCCGCGGGGTCAGATCTTGCACTGCCGCATTTGTTTGCCGAATGCGTGCCGAATTGTCCCCGTGCAGGCAAATTGACAGTTTCGCGACACCCGTCCTTCGGCTTTCCTGCCGCGGTGTGTCAATGCAAGATCTGACCCCGGGGTTGGGGGCCAAGGCTCTACGCCGCTGAGGGGAGAATCTCCTCGACTTGACGGTCGACGTTGAAGCCACGCATTTCCTCGAGATCGGGCGAGGACTCTCGTGGCAGGGCCACGGCCAGGCCGGCCGCACGCGCTTCGTCGCGTGTTCCGTCGCCGGACAGCACGTCGACGACGGCTGTATGCAGGGAGCGGAGGTAGCCGAGATCGGCCTCCGCGACGCCGAGAGCTTCTTCGGCCGAGAGCGGCGGACCGTGCCCCGGAATCACCGTTTCCGGTGGGTCGTTGCGGAGGAGATCGATCAACCCGGCAAGCGTCATCCGGTACGCAGCGGGTGAGGTGGCGAACGGGAACTCGACGGAGGACAAGTAGTCGCCGACGATCAGGAGGCCGAGCTCACGCAGCCGGAAGCCGCTGCCGTCAGGTGTGTGGCCGACGAGCGGAAAGGTCTCGACGACGAATGTGCCGAGGGCCACCGCCGAGCCGCGGGCGAAAGTCTTGTCGACGCGCGCGGATCCCGAGGTGTCGAAGCCGTACGCCTCAGCGGCGCCCCCGACAGACTGATCGGTCGAGCCGCTCGCCACCTTTGCTGCCGTCTCCTCGCCCATCGTGGCCACCGCGTCGGGAAACCCGCCGATGCCGCAGACGTGATCCCAGTCTCCATGCGTGATCAACACGTGGCGCACCGGAGTGCCGAGCTCCAGCGCCCTGCGACCCATCCCGGCGACCTCGTCCTTCGTAATCGCTGGGTCGACGACCAGCGCCTCTTCCTCGCCAGGCAACAACAGCGACGTGGTCTGCCAAAGGAACCCTTCGAATCGTTCCCATCGAGGCGCTTGCAACGCCTGGCCGCTATCCCGTCAGCGCCGCCGGCCGCTCGGCGCGGCGGTATTCGACCTCGTAGCCGAGGCGTCGCGGAATCGCCAAGAGCCCCTCGAGGTCGAGGTCGATCCGCGCCCCGGCCTTCTGCGTGACCTCGTCCTCGATCGGCAGGTCGAAGTCGTCCGCGCCGTAGTCCAAGGCGCGGAACGCCTCCTCGTTCTGGGTCAGCACGGAGGTGCGGATGTGGCGAACGTTGTCGAGGAAGATCCGCGACAACGCGATCCAGCGCGAGTACTCGTGCGCGGAGATCTCGCGCCCGCCGAAGACCGTGCCGTACGGCTTGTACGTCCAGCACAGGAACGAAAAGAGGCCGCCCACCTCGTCCTGGAAGTCGCGCGTCCGCTGCAGGTGCTCGAGCCGCTCGTCCAGGGTCTCGTCGAAGCCGATCACCATCGTCGCCGTCGTCTGCAGCCCTGCCTCGACGATCGCACGCTGGGCCTCGAGGAAGTCGGCGACCGTGTACTTCCACTTGGCATGCCGTGCTCGGAAGTCCTCCGTGAGGATCTCCGAGCCGCCGCCGGTGATCCAGTGCACGCCCGCGTGGCGCAGCCGCGTGGCCGCCTCCGCGTACGAGAGCCGCGCCCGGTCGGCCAGGAAGACGAACTCGGCCACGGTCAGCGCGTAGAACTCGACGCGCTCGCCGTACCGCTCCCGCACGGACGCGAACAGGTCGCAGTAGTAGTCCAGTGGCAGCCGCGGGTTGAAGCCGCCGTTGAAGCCGACGAGGTCGCCGCCGAGCTCGAGGAGCTCGTCGATCTTCGCGAACACGTCCTCGCGCGACAACACGTACCCGCCGGCTTGGTTCGGCAGCACGTAGAACGCGCAGTAGTCGCACTGGGCAACGCAGACGTTCGTGTAGTTGATGATTCGCATCACCATGTAGGTCGCGCGGCCCGGCTCGTGGTAGCGCGCGCGCACCTCCCCGGCGAGCCGCTTGAGCTCGTCGTCAGAGGCCTCGAGCCAGAGCGTCCGCGCCTCGCCCACCGAAACGCGGCTCATGCGAGCACGTCCATGAACGAGCTGACCGAGAAGACCGCCTTCCCGAGGCCCGGCTCGCCGTAGCCCGGCGGCGGCCCGAGCCCGTTCCGCTCGAGCGCCTCGCGGTACGCGCCCAGCAGCCGCACGTGGTACTCGAGAGGCGCGCCATCGGGGTTGTCTCGCCCCAGCGGCGTCGTCGGCTCCGGGCACCAGGTGGTGAAGCGCGGCGTGACGCCGTGGCTCATGAAGTAGTCGAGCCCCTCGACGGTCGAGGAGATCGCCTCGTCCATCGACTCGAAGCCGAACGGCCTCGCCAGCTCGACTCCCGCGACGAAGTTCGGGATCACGTTGCGCGGGCCGAAGACCTCGGCCGCGTCGAGGATGCGGCGATGCCACTCCTCGCGCCCCACGTAGCGCTGCTTGCCCGGGGAGATCAGCGAGAAGAGCCGCCGGTCCCAGACCTCGTAGTTGGGGTGGTAGATCGAGATCCCGTAGTCCTTGAACCGCTGCGCGTCGGCCTTCGGCAGCGCCTGTGCGACGACCTTGCCGATCCAGCGGCCGGGGAAGCGCTCCTCGATCGCCTGCGCGTAGCGGCCGTAGAATTCGGCCTCGGCGAGACCTTCGACCGAAGAGGTGACGGAGCCGCCGGTCAGGGTGTACGCGTGCGAGGCGCCGTCGTCGTAGCGGTCGATCAGCGCGAGCGCCTCGAGCACGTCCTCGACGGGCTTCACGCCGGTGTAGGGGCGGCCGGCCTTGCGGTGCTGACGCCAGTTGTGGTTGATGTCGCAGAAGCCGCACTCCTCGTGGGCGCCGAAGTACTGGCAGAGGCGCAACACGGTCAGGTAGATCAGGTAGCCCCACTCGATCGTCGGGGCCGTCTCCATGACGGTTTTGCCGTTCGCGAGCGTGTGCCGGTAGTACTCGGGCATCGGCGGCAGGCTCACCGCGGCCAGCTCATGGCCCTCGAGCGACAGACGCAGCACGCCGGCCTCTTCCCGCCCGACGCGGTACGGCGAGTCCGGGTTGACCCGGACGGAGACGATCGTCCGCCGCAGCTCCCACGGCCCGCCGGTGAGCGCGATCTCCTCCGGCGGCCGGTGAGTCGCGGCGTCGCCCAGCTCGGCGAGCGGCTTCTGGTCGAACGAGAAGATGAAGTACGACTTCGGCTTGACCGCCCCGTCGAGGTTCTCGGTCAGCGCCGCGGCGTCGAAGGCGATCCCCGTCCGCAGGAGGTCCTCCTTCAGCACCGCCTCCGGCGGAATCTCGGGGTAGCGCGCAATCAGATCCTCGAGCAGCCCGGTTCGCGTGCCGACGGTTGCGCTCACCCCTGGAACTTATCGGCGCAGACCACCCGGCGCAGTCTTTACGAAAAGTTCATCGCGAACCGTTGGACGGCCGCTCGAGGCTTCCGCTACGGTGAGCCGCGGGTCGTGCTCCGCCGAGTACTCATCGGAGCCCTGCTGGCAGGTATCGCAGCTGCTCACACGGGGCAGGCGCGGGCCGCCTCTCAGGTGCTGATGCCGTTCGTGAGCTACACGCGCACGGTGCAGTTCACCGCGCACGGGCCCGTCGTCGTGAACGTCCTGACCGCGCCGCGCCCGGGCGGCCTGTACCAGCTCAAGCCGCTGCTCTCGAACGGGACGATCCTCGGCAAGGAGCGCGTCACCTCGATGGAGAAGGACGTCTCCGCCAGCGCGACGGCCGCCGGCGTGAACGGCGACCTCTTCAACTTCAAGGACGGGCATCCGACCGGGATGGTGATGCAGAACCGCGTCCTGCAGAGCCAGCCGTACCGCTTCCGGTCGAGCATCGGGATCGGGGCCGATGGGCGGCTGAACGTGGCGCGGGTCTCCTTCTACGGCTACTGGCGGGGCCTCGGCCAGCGCCGGCCGCTGACGGGGCTCAACCAGCCGCCGCGGGCCGACGGCACGTCCCTCTTCACGTCCGCCTGGGGCACGGCCACGCCGAGGATTCCCGGGGTCGCCGAGGTCGTCTTTCAGGCGTTCCCGCCCGCGGTCCCGGGCGGTGAGCTGACGGGAACGGTCGCCGTCCAGCGCACGGGCGGCGGCACGCCGATCCCGCGCAGCGGCGCGGTCCTGCTTGCGCGCGGCTCTCAGGTGTCGAAGCTGCTGCAGGAGGCGCCGGTCGGGACGCAGGTCGTGACGCGCCTGATCCTCTCGCCGGACTGGCTCGCCGCCGGCGTGACCGACGCGATCGGGGGCGGCCCGCTGATCGTCCGCAACGGGAAGCCGATCTGGGCCGCCGGCGAGGACTTCCTCCCGACGCAGCTCGGGCCGCGGAACCCGCGGACCGCGGTCGGGCAGCGGCGCGACGGGAAGATCATCATGCTCGCCGTCGACGGGCGCCGCCGCGGCTTCAGCGTCGGGATGACGAACTTCGAGCTCGCCCAGGCGATGGTGCGGCTCGGCGCCGTGACGGCGTCGGCGCTCGACTCCGGGGGCTCGTCGACGATGGCGTTCGACGGCAAGCTCTTGAACCGCCCGTCCGATCCCGGCGGGGAGCGGCTGGTGGCGAACGCCCTCGCGGTCGTCTACACGGGCATCTACGCGCCCACGCCGCCGCTTCAGGTCGTCTCGCCGAACGGCGATGGGATCGCGGAGCGTCAGCAGCTCGCCTACAAGGTCGTCTCGCCCTCGACCGTGACGGCGAGCCTGATCGGCCCCGACGGTTCGAGCGCGTTCTCGCAGAACGTCTCGCGTCAGCCTGGGACCTACTCGTTCAGCTGGCCCTCGGGGGCGACCCTACGGGCGCGCCGCAGGCAGGTCGACCCGCTGGGCCGCTGGCGCTGGGTCGTCTCGGCGGTGGACGCGCAGGGGCGCAAGTCGTCGGTGGAGCGCGGGTTCTGGCTCAACGACACGCTCGGCTTCATGCGCGTCGCGCCGAGGGCGGTGAAGCTGCGCAAGAAGAGCCGCACCGCGGTGGTCGCCCGCTTCAAGCTCGCGTACGACGCGCGCGTCACGCCGTCGATCTGGACCGCGTCTGGGGTTCTCATCCGCAGGCTGCCACCGCGCACGCTGGCGGCGGGGACCCGCGCCATCGCCTGGAACGGCCGCTTCGCGAACGGCCGGCTCGTCTACCGCGGCACCTACGTCTTCAGGGTCTCGACGAAAAACGCGTACGGCCCGGCCGACCTGACGCAGAAGTTCCGCATCCGGCGCTGACTCGCTGAATAGACTCGCGCGGTGCTCGCGTCGATCACGGGCTCCGTCACCACATTCGTCGGCGACCACGGGGTCTACGCGGTCTTCCTGCTGATGGCGATCGACGCCGTCTTCCCGGCGGCGAGCGAGCTCGTGATGGTGTACGCGGGGGCGCTCGCCTCGGGGGCGTTCGCCTCGCAGCAGGTCGTGCTCTTCGGGAACGAGATCACCTCGGATGGGTGGGCGTTCGTGACGATGGCGCTGGCCGGAACGCTTGGGTACCTGGCCGGCTCGATCGTCGGCTGGTGCATCGGCCGGTACGGCGGAAGGCCGTTCGTCGAGCAGCACAGGCGGTTCCTCCATCTCGGCGGCGACCGCCTCGAGCGCGCCGAGCGCTGGTTCGGCCGCCGCGACAGCTGGGCCGTGCTGATCGGGCGGATCACGCCGGTCGTGCGCTCGTTCGTCTCGATTCCGGCCGGGATCTTCGAGATGCCCCTGGGCCGCTACACGGTCTTCACGGCCATCGGCTCCGCGATCTGGGCGTTCGCCTTCGCGGCGATCGGCTGGGCCTTCGGGAGCAACTACGAGCGCTTCCACACCGCGTTCGACATTGCGCTCGCGGTAGGAGTGGGGCTGGTTGTCCTGTATCTGGTAGCTCGTCGTGCCTCTAGACTCCGGCAGCGTGCCTAGCTCCGCACAGATCCCTCTCGTAGACGTCAAGGCGCAGTACGAGCGCCTCATACCGCGGATCCAGGAGCGGATCGCGGAGGTGCTCGACTCCGGCGTCTTCATCCTCGGCCCGAACGTGAAGGCCTTCGAGGCCGAGACCGCCGCGCTGCTCGGCGTGCCGCGCACCGTTGGCGTGGCGAACGGCACCGATGCGCTCGTGCTCGCGCTGGACGCGATGGGGATCGGCCCCGGCGACGAGGTGATCTGCCCGTCGTTCACGTTCTACGCGACCGCGGAGTCGATCGCCCGCCGCGGCGCGACGCCGGTCTTCGCCGACATCGACCCGGTCACGCTCAACCTCGACCCCGAGGACGTCGCGGCCCGCGTGACCGACCGAACACGTGCGCTCATGCCCGTACACCTCTTCGGCCGCGTGATGCCGCTCGGAGAGCTCGCCCAGCTCGGGATCCCCATCGTCGAGGACGCGGCGCAGGCATTCGGCGCGAAAGGCGTCGCGCAGGCCGGGGTGCTCTCGACCTTCAGCTTCTTCCCGACCAAGAACCTGTTCGCCCTCGGCGACGGCGGGCTGGTCGCGGCCACGGACGAGGAGCTCGCCGACCGGATCGCGCTGCTGCGCTTCCACGGCTCGCGCGAGAAGAAGAACTTCGAGGCCGTCGGCTACAACTCGCGCCTCGACGAGCTGCAGGCGGCGGTGCTGCGCCTCTTCCTGGGCGAGCTCGAGGGCTGGAACCGGGCCCGGCGAGAGGCCGCCGAGCGATACGAGGAGCTCGGGCTTGGCGAGCTCTGCGAGTTACCGTCCGACGAGACTGGGCACGTCTACCACATGTACGTCGTCCGCTCGCCCGAGCGAGACCGGCTGCGCGACGCCCTGGCCTCGGCCGGGATCGGCCACGCGTCGTACTACGTCACGCCGACCCACCTCCAGCCTGCGTTGCGCTACCTCGGCTGGAAGGAGGGCTCGCTGCCCGAGACGGAGCGGGCGGCGGCCGAGAACCTGGCGCTGCCGATGTGGGCGGGGATCTCGGCTGACGTGCAGGAGCGGGTGGTCGCAGTGATCCGCGAGGCCGCAGCGGTGCGGGCGTGATCCCCGTCAACCGCCACCGGATCTGGCAGGTGGTCGCCGACGCGTTCCTGATCGCGCTCGCATGGTGGCTCGCGTTCGAGCTGCGGTTCGACCACGGCGTTCCGCGCTACTACGAGACGCTCTTCCGCCGCACGATCCTGATCGTCGTCGCGATCCAGCTCGTCGTATTCGTGCTCTTTCGCTTCTACGACCGCTGGTGGCGGTACGTCTCGATTCGCGACATGTGGTCGGCGTTCCGCGGGGTCACGGCGGCGGCGCTCGCGGCGAGCCTGACCGTCTACTTCTTCTCGCCGGTCGCGCAGGTGCGGCTGCCCCGGTCGGTCGCGATCATGGACTGGCTGCTACTCCTCGCCTTCGTCGCCGGGACGCGTCTGCTCGCGCGCAGCGTGATCGAGCGGCCGGGGATGGGCCTCGTCGCGCGGGGCAAGGAGGTCCTCGTCGTGGGAGCGGGCGACGCGGGCCAGCTCGTGATCCGCGAGATGCAGCGCAACCGCCAGCTGGGCTACACGCCGATCGGCCTGATCGACGACGACCCGCGCAAGAAGAACCTCCGCATCCATGGCGTGCGCGTGCTCGGAACTACCGAGGAACTGGCGCACTTCCTTCGCGACAACCGGCCCGACGAGGTGATCCTCGCAATCCCCTCCGCCTCCGGTGAGGTGCGCCAGCGGGTCGTGAACGTCACGCGCGAGGGCAACGTTCCGGTCAAGACGCTGCCCGGGCTCTACGAGCTGATCGCGGACGAGAGCAACCTCGCCACGCAGATCAGGCCGGTGCAGGTCGAGGACGTGCTCGGGCGCGAGCCGGTCGAGGTCGACCTCGAGTCGAGCGCCGCCTACCTGAAGGGCGAGACGGTGCTCGTCACGGGCGCCGGCGGCTCGATCGGCTCGGAGCTCTGCCGCCAGATCTTACGCCTGTCGCCCCAGCGCCTGGTGCTCGTGGAGCAGGGCGAAACCGCGCTGTTCGAGATCGAGCGGGAGCTGGTCGACGAGCGCGGCTTCGCGGCGTGTATCCCGGTGCTCGGCGACTGCACGAACCGCGCCAAGATGCGGCAGGTGCTCGACCGCTACCGGCCCGGCGTCGTCTTCCACGCCGCCGCGTACAAGCACGTGCCGCTGATGGAGGCGAACCCGCTCGAGTCGGTCCGCAACAACGCCCTCGCCACGCGCGTGCTCGCCGAGGTGGCCGTCGAGCTCGGGACGAAGCGCTTCGTGCTCGTCTCGACCGACAAGGCGGTCAACGCGAAGACCGTGATGGGCCAGTCGAAGGCCCTCTGCGAGTGGATCGTCGAGGCCTACGGGGCGCGCGAGGACGTCTCGACGCGCTTCGTCGCGGTCCGGTTCGGCAACGTGCTCGGCTCGTCGGGCAGCGTGATCCCGATCTTCCGCCGGCAGATCGGCAAGGGAGGGCCGGTGACGGTCACGCACCCGGACATGACGCGCTACTTCATGACGATCGCGGAGGCGGCTGCCTTGGTCGTGCAGGCCGGCGCGATCGGAGGGCGCGGCGACGTCTTCCAGCTCGACATGGGCGAGCCGGTGCGGATCCTCGACCTCGCGATGCAGATGATCCGGCTCTCCGGCAAGGACCCCGACCGCGACATCGTCATCGAGATCGTCGGCGCGCGGCCGGGCGAGAAGCTGCACGAGGAGCTGATCGGCCCGAACGAGGCCGCGGCTCCGACGGTGCACCCGAAGATCATGCGGGTCAGCGGGCCGGTGGTCGACGCCGCCTGGCTGCAGGAGGAGCTGACGGAGCTCGAGCGGCTGGTAACCGACGGTGAGACGCTCGAGGTCGTCTCGCGCCTGGCGACGATGATGCGCGCCCCGCGCGTGGCGGCCAGCCCGTCGACCTCGCTGGTCGACGAGGACACCCTCTCGGGCCACAAGTTCTGACGCCTACCCCGGGGTCAGATCTTGCATTGCCACATTTCCGTGCCTAAAGCGTGACGACATTTCCCCAGACGTTCGAGGCTGGGCACCAAGCGTTTCGATCTCGGCGCACCGCATCAAGCCGACAGCTGCGCCGGTCCGTCAATGCAAGATCTGACCCCGGGTTTCGCGCGTCGCGTTGCGAAGGGAAAGGCACGGTTTCGGCACCCGTGGGCAGGTAGAGCCGTCTGCCGCCGCGGCTAGGGTGGCCCGGTGGACGAGGGGATCCTCCTCGGGCTGAATCCCGAGCAACGGCGGGCCGCCGAGGCGGTGCGCGGTCCGGTTTGCATCCTGGCGGGCGCGGGCTCGGGCAAGACGACAACGATCACGCGGCGGATCGCCTGGCAGGTCGCCTCCGGTGCCCGCCGCTCCGACGAAATCCTCGCCGTCACCTTCACGGACAAAGCGGCCGGCGAGATGCGGGCGCGACTGCAGCGGCTCGGCGTCGACGGCGTCGAGGCGCGCACCTTCCACTCGGCCGCCCTAGCCCAGCTGCGGCGGGCGAAAGGCGAGCCGCCCGGGCGGATCCTCGCGACGAAGGCGCTGCTCCTGCGGCAGATCGGTAACACCCTGCCGCCGCCGTACCGCTTCCGGCCGGCGGGCGACCTCGCGACCGAGGTCGAGTGGGCCAAGAACCGGCGCCTGACCCCGCAGCGCTACCGCGACGGCATGGGAGCGCACGAGCCGCCGATCCCGGTCGACCTGATGTCGACGGTCTTCCGCGAGTACGAGCGGCGCAAGGAGGCCGCGGGCCTGATCGACTTCGAGGACCTGCTCGAGCTCGCGGTGCGGATGTACGAGGAGGACGAGTGGGCCCTCGCCGCGCTACGTGAGCACTACGCCGCGTTCACCGTCGACGAGTACCAGGACGTGAACCTGCTGCAGCAGTCGCTGCTCGAGCTCTGGCTCGGCGGGCGCGACGAGCTCTGCGCCGTCGGTGACGACTACCAGTCGATCTACGGCTTCACGGGCGCCTCGCCGGAGTGGCTGCTCGGGCTCGCAAGGCGATTCCCGCGGGCGACGGTTGTGCGGCTGGAGGCGAACTACCGTTCCAGCCCGCAGGTGCTGGCGCTGGCGAACCGGCTCGTGCCGAAGTTGGGCGGCGCGGAGAAGACGCTGCGGGCGACACGGCCCGACGGGCCGGAGCCGGAGCTGCGCGGGCTCGACTCGGCCGACGCCGAGGGCGCCTTCGTGCTCGAGCGGGTGCGCGCGCTTCGAACTGAGGGCGTGCCGTACGAGGAGATGGCGGTGCTGATGCGGCTGAATGCGCGCTCGGTCGACTTCGAGGAGCTCTTCGCGGACGCCAAGGTGCCGTTCCAGGGTGCGGCGCTGCTGGCCCGCGATGCCGCCCGGCAGCTGCTGAAGGGCCTGCGCGGCGCGGGCTTCGGCTCGCTGGCGGAAGAAGTGCGACGAGTCGCGCGGCAGCAGGGGATGGTCCACCCGGTGCCGGAGGGCCTCGGCGAGCGGGAGCTCGTGCGCCAGGCCGACCTTGCGCGGCTGTGTGTGCTGGCCGAGGAGTTCGACGACGGCTCGCGCACCGTCGAGCAATGGATCGACTGGCTGCGGGCGCGATTCGACCACGGGGCTCAGGGCGGCGTGCACCTGCTCACGCTCCACCGGGCGAAGGGGCTCGAGTTCGACGCCGTCTTCCTGCCGCGTGTCGAGGAGAAGGAGCTGCCGTGCAAGCCCGCGATGCGCGTCCCTGCCCAGCTCGCCGAGGAACGACGGCTGCTGTACGTCGGCATGACGCGTGCGCGGCGCCACCTCGCGCTCACGTGGGCGGCCACGCCCAGCCGCTTCCTGCTCGAGCTCGGCGTCGAGGCGGCACCCCCCGCCACGCGCAAGGCGCGCGCCGACGAGCCTGACAGCCCGACCTACCATGCGCTCAAGCGCTGGCGCCTGGAGCGCGCCAAGTCCGACGAGATTCCCGCCTACGTCGTCTTCCACAACTCGACGCTGGCCGAGATCGCCGCCCGCCAGCCGAAGACGATCGCGGAGCTCGCCTCGGTGCCCGGCGTGGGGCCGGCCAAGCTGGAGCGGTACGGGCGAGACGTGCTGGCGGCGCTCGAGGCGGCCGCCTAGACGTCTTCGGGGCGGACGACCGAACCCGCGTCGATCGCGGCCGGGTTGATCCCGACGAGCTCCCACCGGGCCAGCTCCGGCTGCACCACGCCGTTCGCGACGTAGGGGTCGCTCTCAACCAGCCCGCGTGCCTCGTCGACGGTCCCGCAGCGGAGCACGTATGCCGCAACGGAGTCGTCGATCGGCTCGGCGAAGCCGCCGCCGAGCAGGACGAGGTTCCGCTCGATGAGCGAGTCGATGAAGCGCTCGTGCGCCACCGCGTGCAGCGGCTCGTCGGTGGCTCTCTCGCCGGCCCTGAGCACGACCAGGACGTACACCTACGCGCCCTCGCGAGCCGAGAGCAGGAGGTCCAGCATCGAGGCCGGGTCGCGCCGCACGCGCTGCGGCTCACCCTCGCGCTTGCGCAGGGCGAGCGCGCGCGGGTCGGAGAGCGGGATCAGCCGCCCCTCTCGGATCAGCGCCTCGTCCACGCCGCCGAGGCGGCCGCCGTAGGTCGTGTAGACCGGGACTCCGAGCGCGACCGCCTCACGGTTCATCGTGCCGCCGGCGGAGACGACGAGGTCGGAGAGGGCAATCAGGCTCTGCCCGTCCACGGCGCTGTCGGGCACGTGCACCGACGGTAGGCCGAGCCGCCGGACGAAGTCGCGCTGCTCGGCGGTGCGGGGCAGCACGATCGCGTCCACCGACTCGTCACGGCCAAGGTGGTCGAGCACCTGCGGGAAGAGCGGATTCGAGCGGCGGTGGTAGAGCGAGACGTCGGGCGGCGTTCGGACGATCACCAGTGTCCGCTCCGGTTCGAGCTCGAACTGCGCCAGCACGCGCGGGTCGGGCTCGAAGTCGGCGAGGTAATACTCCTCCTTCAGGCCCTGGTACTGCAGCAGCTTGGGCGGTCGCGCACCGTAACGCTCGAGCCGCTCGGGCGGGATCGCGTCGGGGACGACGACGCGGGTCGCGGCGCGGCAGCCGAGCTGGTGCTGGAGCCACGCGAACTCGTAGTCGAAGGTGGTCGTGCTCGGGATCCCGAGGCGCCGCGCGGTCAGCGTCAGCTCGTGCGAGCCGTGTGCGAGGGCGATGTCGAACGAGCGTCCGCGTGCCCAGACACGCAGCTCGTGGATTCGCGAGGCGAGCGAGCGCGCCTTGCCGAGCCGCGAGCGCCCGCCGTGCCGGCCGAGCACCTCTGCCTGCATCCCGTGGAGCTCGAGCAGCTGCACCGTCTGCGCGTAGTCGCGGGCGGTGACCGTCACCTCGTCACCGCGCTCGCGCAGCAGCCCTACTAGCGGCCGGAACACCAGCACGTGCGCCGAGGCGGTGATGTCGACCCAGACGTTCAGAGCCGCTCGACCAGCCGGAAGCGAATCGCCTCGATGAGTGTCTCGTCCAGGATCGGCCGCTCGAAAAAGCGCTCGTGGGCCTCGCGCCAGTCGTCGACGGATTCGAACCCCTCGCCCTCGTCACGCGCGAACTGGACGTCGATCTCCGCGGCCGGGATCACGCGCACCTCGGTCACCTCGACGATCCCGCGCTGCGTCCCTTCGCGGTCCTCGAGGACGTACCTGGCGCCGACCTGAGCGGGCTCGTCCTCGCCGTAGAGCCCGGCGGTGGCCGTCTTCTCGCCGGAGAGAACAGCCTCGACGAGGAGCTGTCTCAGCTCGGTTCCGGGATAGCCGAGCCCGAACTCCGGCAGATCGGTCAGTGGACGAGCGCCTCCAGCCGGGGCTCGCGCAGCGCCTGCGGCTCTCGCTCCACGTGGCGTTCGTGCCAGAGCGTGAATGCGAGCAGCCCCCAGAGCTGGCGCGAGAGGTCCTCCTCACCGGCGACGTGGCGGTCGATCAGCGCCGTCACAGCCCCGGGCCGGAAGAAGCCCTGCCGGTGGAGTGTGTCGCCGTTGAGCGTCGCACGCGCGAACGGCTCGAGCTCGCCGCGCAGCCAGGCAGCCGCAGGGATCGAGAAACCCCGCTTCTTGCCGCGAACGATCCTGGCGGGAACGAGCTGCGCGACCGCCTTGCGCAGCAGCACCTTCTTGCGCAGGCCGCGGACGCGGTGCCGGGTCGGAAGCGCAAGCGCGAGGTTCGTGACGGCCGGGTCGAGAAACGGCACGCGGGCCTCGAGCGAGTGGGCCATCGAGGCGCGGTCGGTCTTCACCAGCAGGTCGTCGACGAGGTAGAGGCCGAGGTCGACGTCCTGGAGGCGCGCGAGCAGCTCGGCGCTCTCGGTCTCGGCGAAGCGGCGGCGGTAGAGGTCGACCGGGTCGAACCCGTTTTCCCGCCCGGTCAGCTCGGCACGGGCGTCCGGGGAGAAGATCTCCTTCCACGCGTGGTGGCGCTCGAGCGGCGGTAGGTGCGCGCCGCGGACGAACCGCTTCGCCTTGTAGTCGAAGCTCGCGCGGGCCGTCGAGGTCGGGAGCCGCTCGACGGCCGGTCGTGCAAGGCGTGCAAGGCCTCCGGCGCGGAGCGCGAGCAGGTCGGCGACGTACGTGTAGTAGCC